>JANXRP010000151.1 GCA_025352965.1 Comamonadaceae bacterium | reverse complement strand
TTCAAGCGGTGCTGGGTGAAGTGCCTTTCCTAGTAGTGTGTGTGCTACTCACGGCATTGGTGTTGTATGGATTTTTAACTTTCCTTTTGCCTCTGATTTTTACCAAGTTACTGGGTAATCCAACGTTTAAAAAAACCATGTTGGGCGCAGCAGCACTGGCTCTCGCTTATGGTCTGTATAGCATCGCCATGTCTACAGACCTGAAGGCTTTCGCTGATGGGCTGGGCTTCTTGGCTGAAATGGAATTCAAAATTTTGCTAGCCATTGGACTCATCTTCTTGACTCCAAAAATTGCGCACAAATTTGGCTTTAATGACGGCGACGCAGTTCAATTGGCTTTGCTGATTTCCACCATGTGCTTTTTAAGCGTGTGGGCATTTATCGACGGCCTGCGTTTGCAAATCCCAATGTGGCCAGCATTCATTACAGGCTAAGGAGAAATAAACATGATGGATTTAATTAGTAACCTCTCCCTAGGTTTTGGTGTCGCGTTTACCGCGCAAAATCTGCTCTACGCCTTTATTGGTTGTATCTTGGGTACGCTCATTGGCGTACTTCCAGGTATTGGCCCTGTCGCCACTATCGCGATGTTGTTGCCCGCGACCTACGCGCTACCTCCAATTGCGGCGCTGATTATGCTGGCCGGTATTTATTACGGTGCCCAGTACGGCGGCTCTACAACAGCCATTTTGGTAAATTTACCAGGCGAGTCCTCATCGGTCGTGACCTGTATTGATGGCTACCAGATGGCTCGGCAAGGCAGAGCAGGTCCAGCGTTGTCGGCGGCGGGCCTTGGTTCTTTCTTTGCGGGTTGCGTTGGCACCGTGATCTTGGCTGCGTTTGCACCACCACTGACTGAACTTGCGTTTAAGTTTGGCCCTGCCGAATACTTCTCACTCATGATTTTGGGCTTGATTGGTGCGGTGGTGTTGGCTTCGGGCTCCTTGCTCAAGGCGATTGCCATGATTGTGCTGGGTTTGCTTATGGGCTTGGTGGGTACGGACGTGAACTCGGGTGTGGCGCGTTTTAGCTTCGATGTTCCTGAGTTGACTGACGGCATTGGCTTCGTGGTGGTCGCGATGGGTGTGTTTGGCTATGGTGAGATCATTACCAACTTGGCACAGCCTGAAGGCGATCGCGAGATTTTTACCGCCGAAGTGAAGGGCTTGTTCCCAACGCTAGAGGACTTTAAACACATGTTGCCAGCAGTGTTGCGTGGCACGGCACTTGGGTCGCTCTTGGGCGTACTCCCAGGCGGCGGCGCGCTGCTTGCTGCTTTTGCAGCTTATACGCTTGAGAAAAAAATCAAACTCAAACCAGGCGAGATCGAATTTGGCAAAGGCAATATTCGCGGTGTTGCAGGTCCAGAGTCGGCTAATAACGCGGGTGCGCAAACATCGTTCATTCCGCTTTTGACGCTTGGTATTCCACCTAACGCTGTGATGGCGCTCATGGTTGGCGCGATGACGATTCACAACATTCAGCCTGGTCCTCAGGTGATGACGAGCAATCCAGAACTCTTCTGGGGCTTGATTGCTTCCATGTGGATTGGTAACTTAATGCTGATTATTTTGAACTTGCCACTTATCGGCATGTGGATCAAGCTCTTAACCGTGCCATATCGCTTTATGTTCCCTGCGATTATTTTGTTCTGTGCGATTGGTGTGTACTCCACCAATAACAACACCTTTGATATTTGGATGGTGGCTGCGTTTGGTTTCATTGGCTACGTGTTTGCCAAGCTCAAAGTGGAAGCTGCGCCGCTATTGCTCGGTTTCATCTTAGGCCCCATGATGGAAGAAAATCTGCGCCGTGCGTTACTACTTTCGCGTGGTGACTGGAGCGTGTTCGTGACGCGTCCTTTGTCTGCTGGCTTGCTCGTTGCCGCCGCATTGCTCTTAGCAATTGTGCTCTCACCAGCTATTAGCAAGAAGCGTGAAGAGGCATTTGTGGAAGACTAGCACCACTTGGGATTCCCGCCACCCGCGGGAATGACTTATAAAAAAACGGCATTTTTTAGTGCCGTTTTTTTTATGAGTGATTGTTAAAAAACGTGTTGATGTTGTCAAATGCGGTGCCGTAATAAGCCTCGTAATTGTCGCGTTCCACAAAGCCAATATGTGGCGAGCAAAGGCAATTGGGCAAGTCTTGCAGCGGATGACGACTGCCGATCAAAGGCTCTTCTTCGTACACATCCACGGCAGCAAAGCCTGGATGTCCGAGCTTGAGCGCGTTGTACAGCGCCCCTTCTTCCACCAACTCGGCGCGGCTGGTATTGACAAAAATAGCGTCTACTTTCATCAATGCCAAATCCGCCGCCGTGACGTAATTTTTTGTCTCCGCACCGAGACGCAATTGCACGCTAATGATGTCGCAAGTTTTAAAAAATGCTTCGCGCGTGGCTGCTACCGCAAAGCCTTTAGCAGCGGCCTTTGCAACGCTGCTAGCGCGTCCCCACACCAAGGGCTTTGCGCCAAACGCTTGCCCGAGATTGCAGATCTGCTCGCCAATGCGCCCAAAGCCTAAAACGCCCAAGGTTTTGCCTTGCAATTGCCGCCCGACAAAGCCCTGCCATTGGCCGTTTTGCATACGCGCTACTTCCAGAGTAAAACAGCGCAGGCTAGACAAGATCAACAACATGGCAAGCTCTGCCGTAGCCGCACCCGAACCGCTGCCTTCCATGACCGTCACGCCGTGCTTTTTGCAGGCCTCCATATCGATGTGATTGGCGACCTTGCCTGTTTGCGAAATCAATTTGAGACGCGGCAAGCGCACCAATAGCTCGTCTGTGATACGCGTTCGCTCGCGTGTCAGCACAATCGCGTCGGCGTCTTTGAATCTAGCGACCAAATCGTCCAAGTTGTGCGCGGTGTCGTTGTAAATAGTGACTGTGTGTCCCGCCAGTTTTGAGTAGCAGTGGAGCGCTGTCACGCAGTTTTGATAATCATCAGGAATTACGATATGCATAGGCTACATTTTCAACTATGAACTCCAGCCTCACACCCGATCAAGTCACCTTTGCGGACAAAGTCATGTATATGAAGACATTTTTAAAGCTATCTCTATGCCAAGCTGCCAAGCCAAATGGGGCTTGAGCTAGAGACATGTCTTGCCTTGCAAGCCACATTCAGCATGGCTTGCGGGCATGCTG
>JANXRP010000145.1 GCA_025352965.1 Comamonadaceae bacterium | reverse complement strand
CGCGGGGTTGCGACACAATCCGCTTAAAGTCTGCTGGCGTTAAGCCGAGTCCTAGCGTCACCATAATAAAAGCCAAAATCATTGGCAGTAATACGCCTGAAATAACATCACCTTGCATCATCGTCTCCTTTAATAATCGTCCCTGCAATTTGCGCACTCTTGCCTCTAAACATGGCAATTGTCTCGCCCTTTTGATTCGTCACGCGCATATCATAAATGCCATGCCGTCCAGACAGCGTTTGCTCCACGCCTTCGCAGGTCAGCACATCGCCTAGGTGCGCAGGCTTTAAAAATTCGAAGCTACATCCTGCTGCCACGGCAACCTTGTTGTAGCTATTGCAAGCAAAGGCGAAGGTGGAATCGGCCAACGTAAAAATAAATCCACCGTGGCAAATTTTGTGACCATTGAGGTGCAGTTCACGCACTTGCATCTCAATGACTGCACGGCCTGGCTCGGCAGTAATCAACTTCATCTGCATGGTGTCTTTGGTGGCTGTGTCCACACTCCACATCGATGCAGCCACCTTGCTTGCTAACTCTTTTGGATCCATCTCATTCACCCTTAAATTGCGCTGGACGTTTTTGCAAAAACGCACTAACGCCTTCAATGTAGTCATGCGTGCGTCCAAGCGCAGACTGCACATCACGCTCTAAATCTAGCTGTTCTTTATAAGTGTTGGTAACCGCGCCACGCAGCAAATGGCGTGTCTCAATGAGTGCCTTGGTCGGCATGGTGGCCATGCGCGAAGCCATACTGATTGCGGCATCCAGAGGATCTTCCATCACATCCCAAATGAGTCCCCATTCTTTTGCCTGCGGGGCCGATAGCTTATCGCCCGTCATGCATAGCGCCATCGCACGTGCCATACCGAGGCGCTGCGGCAAAAGCCACGAGCCACCCGAATCAGGGATAAGGCCAATCTTGCTAAACGCTTGGATAAAACTAGCCGTAGGTGCAGCAATAGTGATGTCGCACGAAAGCGCATACGACGCGCCCGCGCCCGCAGCCACACCATTGACAGCAGCAATAGTCGGTACGCGTAGCAATTGCAGCTTAAGAGCGGTGGGGTTGAAGTAGTCGTTAATCACGGCACGAGGATTAGCGCGCTCGATCATCGTGCGGCCTTTGCTATCGACACCTTCCGAAAAATCAAACTCGGATAAATCCGCACCCGCGCAAAAACCACGTCCAGCGCCCGTCAGCACCATCGCGCGGATGTTTTTGTCGGCTTCGATGGCATCAAACGCAGCCCACAACTCTTTATGCATTTGCTTGGTAAAACTGTTGAGCGCCGCTGGGCGATTGAGCGTGACCACGGCCACTTGGTTTTTAACTTCCCATAGAATGTCAGTCACTTTTTACTCCTAATTTTTATCATGTCATACGAATTTATCACTACTCGCGTTGAAGCCGACAAAGTTGGCATCGTCACCTTGAATCGTCCCAAGCAACTCAATGCCCTAAATGGTGAGTTGATGGACGAATTGGGTGCGGCTTTGAAAGCCTTTGACGCTGACCCAGCCATTGGTTGCATGATTGTGACGGGCTCTGACAAAGCTTTTGCTGCTGGTGCAGACATTGGCGCGATGGCGAGTTGGGGCTTCTCGGATGTGTACGGCGCAGACTACATCACGCGCAATTGGGAAACCATTCGCTCCGTCCGCAAACCCGTGATTGCAGCCGTCAGTGGTTTTTGCCTCGGCGGTGGATGCGAGCTGGCCATGATGTGCGACTTCATCATTGCCGCGGACAACGCACGCTTTGGTCAGCCTGAAATCAAGCTGGGCATCATTCCAGGCGCAGGCGGCACGCAGCGCTTGCCACGTGCCGTGGGCAAAGCCAAGGCGATGGACTTGGTACTCACTGGGCGCATGATGAATGCTGACGAAGCAGAGCGGGCGGGCCTTGCCAGCCGTGTGGTCGCGCTGGATAAGCTGATGGATGAAGTGCTGGCTGCGGCACTCATGATTTGCGATTACGGACAACTCGCCACGATGGCGGCTAAGGAATCTGTCAATCGCGCGTTTGAAAGCGGACTATCGGACGGCATCATGTTCGAGCGCCGCTTGTTCCATGCGCTCTTTGCGACGCAAGATCAAAAAGAAGGCATGGATGCGTTTGTGAATAAACGCAAGGCCAAGTTCATTAACGTATAAGAGTTCGCGGGCTTTCAAACACCCGAGCTTGCTTTGTAATTGGATCTACAAACCGCAGTCGCTTGGCGAGTAACTGCAAGGGCTTGGCGTAATCTTCTTTCGTCATCACCAACTGTTCAGGCGTGAGCGTTGGGTAGATACCGTCGTTCAAAATCGGGACTCCGAGTGCATTCATGTGGACTCGCAATTGATGGCGTTTTCCTGTAGTTGGTTTTAGCTCGTACAAAGCATGTTGACCTGTAGGCCACACTCCGCTTGGCCTAGCGGGCAGGATGCTCTGCAAGGCAATATCCGTGCGACTGTTGGGCGTGCCCACTACTTCGTGCATCTGCATATACAC
>JANXRP010000144.1 GCA_025352965.1 Comamonadaceae bacterium | reverse complement strand
ATCAGAAATGCACAGACTCGATGCTAAGTCTTATTCAGCAAGCCTTTGACTGGATAAGTGAACCCGCCGCGCTAGCGCCAAAACTGGAGCTGGGTAAGCGCCAAATCACGCTACAAAATCAAACGATTGTTTATCAATTTGAGCGTAGCAAGCGCCGCACGATTGGCTTCATTGTGGGTGATAACGGTTTGCTTGTCAGAGCGCCACGTTGGGTGACGATTGGCGAGGTTGAATCAAGCATTCAAGAAAAATCCAGCTGGATTTTAAAAAAGCTCCACGAAACACAAGACCGCAAAGCGCATAGCGCCAAAGCAGCAATAGTGTGGACGGATGGTGCAAACATTGACTACCTCGGGCAACCGCTTACGGTGCAGCTTGGCGCCATGGTCACCACAATTGACCCTGGGCACCAGCGCCTGTGGGTTGCTCTGCCAGCGTCCGCTAGCGAAATTCAAATTCAAGATACCGTTCAGTCCGCCATCCAACGCGCCGCATTGTTATTGTTTGAAGAGAGGCTCAATTACTATGCGCCGCTGCTTAGCGTGCACTGGAAAGGACTCAAACTCAGTAATGCTAGCGGGCGCTGGGGCAGCGCCAAGTCGGATGGCACAATTCGCCTCAATTGGCGACTGATGCACTACCGCTTGCCCGTGATTGACTATGTGGTGGTGCATGAGCTCAGCCACTTGCGGCACATGGATCACAGTCCACGCTTTTGGGATACGGTCGAGTCCATCATGCCCGACTACGCCAAGCTTAAAAAAGAGCTCAAACCTTCTTAGCTTTGCGCTCATCCATGGTTTCAGTCGGCGCGCCCGCCTCTACCCAAGCCGTGTAGCCACCACCCATGTGCGCCACATTCGTCATACCCATATCCTGCAAAGTCTTAGCCGCTAAGGCGCTGCGCCAACCTGCACCGCAAAACAAAATAAACTCTTTGCTCTCGTCCGCCCAAATTTTTTTGTGATACGGCGACTCGGGATCGACCCAAAACTCGAGCATGCAACGCGGCGCGTGATAACTGCCCGTGACCGTACCAGCGGTCAATTCGCGCACATCCCGTATGTCCACGATTTGCACATGAGGGTCGGCTAAACGCGCTTGAACCTGGGCAACGGAGTATGTTGTCACTTCCGCCATTGCGGCGTCAACTAAGACTTTAAAACCTTTAGTAATGGCCATAATGTGCAGTCCTTAAAATAAATTTCATTATCTGGCAAGGAGACCTTTACATGGCAACACGTGCGCTCAAAGCAAAATTGAATCTTGGTTGTGGTCATAACAAACTGCCAGGCTATGTGAATGTGGATTCTGCGCCTGCGTGCAAGCCCGATTTAGTCTGGGATTTAGACGTGACGCCTTGGCCTTGGAAGACAAACACCATCACAGAGGTGGTGCTGTTTCATGCGCTAGAGCATATGGGCGAGACCAGCACGGGCTTCTTCAAAATCATGCAAGAGCTCTACCGTGTTTGCGATGCCAATGCCACCATTAAGATCACCGTACCGCATCCACGGCATGATAATTTCATTGGCGACCCCACACATGTTCGTGCCATTACGCCGCAGCTCATGGCCTTGTTTAGCCGTGCCAACTGCGATTTATGGAAATCACAGGGCGCATCCAACACACCTCTCGCACACTACCTCAACGTAGATTTTGAAACGCTACGCGCTGAAGTCAAACTAGATGAACCTTACGCGAGCGCCTTAACTAACGGCCAACTTAAGCCAGACGATGCCGCCATGATGCTGCGCGAACGCAACAACGTGGCGACCGAATTTGTGATTGATTTGCGCGTGCTAAAAAACTAAAGCAACTCAATCGCGCAGGCTGTACCTTCACCGCCGCCAATGCACAGCGTGGCGAGTCCGCGCTTTTTGCCCCGTGCTTGCAAAGCATGAATCAAGGTCACAATGATGCGAGCACCTGATGCCCCAATCGGATGACCCAGCGCACACGCGCCACCGTTCACATTGACGATGTCGTGCGAAAGATTGAGTTCCGTCATCAGCGCCAAAGGCACAACGGCAAAGGCTTCGTTAACTTCCCATAAATCCACATCCGATACGCTCCAACCTGCTTTGGCTAAGGCTTTTTGCGTCGCACCCAGCGGCGCGGTAGAAAACCACTCTGGCTCTTGCGCGTGCGTGGCGTGGGCAACCATCTTTGCAATCGGCTTGCACCCGAGTTTGGCAGCCGTACTCGCACGCATCATCACCAACGCAGCCGCGCCGTCGTTGATAGATGAGCTAGAAGCAGCGGTAATCGTGCCGTCTTTTTTGAACGCTGGTTTGAGTGATGCAATTTTGTCCAGCTTGGCTTTGGCTGGGCCTTCGTCAATCGAAATCACCGTCTCGCCTGCACGGGTTTTAAGCGTCACAGGCGCAATTTCTTTGGCAAATGCCCCCGACGCTGTAGCAGCTTGCGCGCGCTGCACGCTGGCAATGGCAAATGCATCTTGCTGCGCGCGCGTGAACTTGTACTTGGCTGCGCAGTCCTCGCCAAATGTCCCCATCGAGCGACCTGCCTCATAGGCATCTTCTAGTCCATCCAGCATCATGTGGTCATAAATACGGTCATGCCCAATGCGAATACCGCTACGGCCTTTCAAGAGCAAGTGCGGCGCATTGGTCATGCTCTCCATACCGCCCGCAATCATCACCTCATGCGTGCCCGCCAAAAGCATGTCATGCGCCAACATTGCCGCCTTCATGGCCGAGCCGCACATTTTGGAGAGCGTCACCGCGCCCGCTGATTTGGGCAATCCACCCTTAAATCCTGCTTGACGCGCAGGCGCTTGGCCTTGTCCTGCCATCAAACAATTACCAAATAGCACTTCGCCGACAACCGCAGGATCAATCCCTGCACGCTCGACGGCGGCCCTAATAGCCACGCCGCCAAGGTCGTGAGCAGACAGAGAGGCAAAATCGCCTTGGAATGCGCCCATAGGCGTACGAACGGCTGAGACGATAACAATGGGGTCGGTAGTGGTAGACATAAATAATTCAATAATGTAGAAGTTGACAAGCTTTAAATTCTACAAACTAACCGTTCACCTTTTCTGACATCTACTGACACTTGCCATGACGACTGACTTACCCGCTTACACTTTCCTCAAAACCTATCCTGCGCTATTTGAGCCTTTGCCTATTGGCGCGAGCTTTAAGTTCTCCATCAAAGACTTATTCGATGTCGCGGACGAAGTCACGACCGCAGGCTCCAAAGTCTTATTAAATGCTGCACCAGCCAAGGTGGATGCGGTTGCCGTGGCACGACTCAAAGCGGCTGGCGGCGTAGCGGTAGGGCGTACCAATATGTCCGAATTCGCGTTTTCGGGTGTGGGTTGGAATCC
>JANXRP010000123.1 GCA_025352965.1 Comamonadaceae bacterium | reverse complement strand
GCCCAGCGCTACCTAGACATGGGCGTGACCTTTATGGCTGTGGGACTGGACAACAACATCTTGGTGCGCGGAACGAAGGCGCTGGTGGAGCGGTTTAAGAAAGTAGCGCCTACTGCGGCTAGTACGAGTGGGTATTAACTTTTCACCGCAAACTGCGGGAAGTACCGCATCACCACCGCGCCTTTTAAATCCCACGCCTTGCATTGATTGAGATGCTTGGGTGGCTCGGTCACTTCGCTGGATTTCACTTTACTGTTGTGGCTGCGATACGGATAGACCGTTTGATACGCCGCTGTGGCAGCGCCCGATAGCAGCTCGCGCACGTGGGTGCAACCATCTAAGCCGCCAATCGCGCCTTCAATTTTCTTTTTCCAGCCGCGTCCCATTTGCAAGCCAATCACATTTTTGATGGCATCTGTGGCGGGCGTGCATTCTCGGTATGGCGTATAGGGCATAACAGCAGCGATGTCGTGGATGACCATGTTGTCGTCGATGGTGATGCGGATCAGCATGTTGTGAATCGCCGCATCCGCTGGCATGTCGCCTCGATAGCCGAGGCTGATGGGGAAACTTTTGCTATCGCGCAGTTCGCCTTCAATGTCCCACAGGCCATCGTCACGCAGATAACCACGGTAGGTAATTTTGCGGTCGTGCAGGTGGCGGCGCGGTGCGGGTGCGGGCAAGGCGGGGAGTACAGTGGTGTCGGTCGTTTGGGTTTTCATGGCTTAATTTTCGTCTTTATTTTTATTCATAATCAAAATTTAGAATGTTCATATGACAACTTCAAACTTTCACCCCAACTATCATCCTGACGAGTGGGCCGCTCGCCAAGAGCTTGCCAATTGCTACCGCGTCTTTTTCATGCTTGGCTGGACGGAGATGATCTACAACCACATCACGGTGCGATTGCCTGCCAGCGTGAGTGGAGCCGAGAAGCAGTTCCTCATCAATCCGTTTGGATTGCATTACTCGGAAGTCACGCCAGAGAATTTAATCAAGACGAACTTGGCTGGCGATAACTTGAACCATAGTCCCTATCCCGTCAACCCCGCTGGCATTGGCGTGCACGCCGCTATCCACCAAGCGATTGAGGGTGCGCACTGCGTGATGCACATGCACACCACGGCGGGCGTAGCGGTGGCATGCACGGCATCGGGGCTTGCGCAAAACAATTTTTATTCGGCGCAGCTTCATGACTTGGTGGCGTACCACGACTTTGAAGGTATCACGATTCACCCCGAAGAATTGCCACGTTTGATTGCAAACATGGGCGACAAACCGCTCTTGATTTTGCGTAACCACGGACTCTTGGCGGTGGGCGAGACTTTGCCGCTCGCCTTTGCAAGGCTGTGGACGCTGCAACGTGCCTGCGAAATTCAATTGGCGCAATCGAGTTTGGGCGCAGCGATTCCTGTACCTGAGGTGGTTGCGATCAAGACCACGCGGGATTCGTTCCAGTTCAACCCGAATACGGGCGCAGGGCGCGATGTATTTGATGCCCTTGTGAGACTATTGCCCTCCCAATAATTGCCGTTTCGTCGCAAACGGCTGGTTTTGCACTGTAGACCTTGGACAATACAAACTATGAAATTCCCAACACTACCAAAATGGCTTAAATGGGCGCTTGCCCTTGTGATCTTAGCCGCTCTCGTGATGTTTATTGGCAAAGGCATGGCAAAGCGCAAAGCCGACCAAGCGGCTATTGAAGTCGCCGCTGTGGTTAAAAAAACCAATGTCAGCATCGAACTTGCGCCTAGCGACATCACGATTGCAAAAACGATCTTGCTCTCGCAAGGTTTGCCGATTTCAGGCAATGTGCGTGCTGCTAACAATGCGGTTGTGAAAGCTAAGGTGGCAGGGGAACTTAAAGGGTTAACGCTGCGCGAAGGCGACTCGGTGACGGCCGGGCAACTCATTGCAACCATTGACACGACGGAATTTGTGGCGCGCCAAAATCAAGCGGAAAAAACAGCGGACGCAGCGAAGGCGCAAGTCGATATCGCGCAGCGCAGCTTTGATAACAATAAGTCTTTGATGGATCAAAACTTTATCTCCAAAACGGCGCTGGATACATCGCTAGCCACACTGGAAGGCACCAAAGCCAGCTACGCCGCAGCGCTTGCGGGTGTGGATGTTGCCAAAAAATCACTAGACGACACCAAGGTGATCGCCCCCATTAGCGGCGTGATTGCGGTGCGCGGCACACAACCAGGCGAGCGCGTAGGCATTGATGCCCGCATCGTCGAAATTGTCGATTTAAGTCGTTTGGAATTGGAAGCGACGCTGGCAGCGAGCGATTCGATTGGCATTCGCCTTGGTCAAGCAGCATTACTTGCAGTTGAAGGCACGGCAAAAACAGTCAAAGCTCGCGTGGTTCGTATTAACCCTGCGGCAACAGCAGGGTCGCGCTCGGTACTCGTCTATTTGGCGTTAGAGAACGCGCAAGGCCTACGCCAAGGTATGTTTGCGCAAGGAACGCTAGCCACGGCAGTTGTGAAAACACTGGCTGTGCCAAAGGCCGCCATCCACAACGACAAGCCTGCGCCCTATGTTCAAGTGGTCGAAAACAAAAAAATTGCACACAAACCCGTCACGCTGGGTAGCACAGGTGAATTCGAAGGTGCCGAGTACATAGCCGTGCAAGGTCTTGCCGAGAACACCATCGTGCTGCAAGGCAATGTGGGTGCGGTTCGCGAAGGCATTGCTGCCAAAGGCCAATAACCATGTGGTTCACACGCGTCTCCCTCCAAAACCCGGTCTTTGCGACCATGATGATGCTGTTGCTCGTCGTGCTCGGGCTGTTCTCTATTCAGCGCTTACAGGTCGATCAGTTTCCCAACATTGACTTCCCTGTCGTTGTCATTACGACTGAATATCCAGGCGCGTCGCCCGAGGTGGTGGAGAGCGAAGTCACCAAAAAAATTGAAGAAAGCGTGAACTCGGTTGCGGGCATTAGTGCACTCACCTCACGTAGCTATGAAAACGTATCGGTTGTCGTCATCGAGTTTCAATTGACCGTCGATGGTCGCCGCGCGGCCGACGATGTCCGCGAAAAAGTGGCTGCCGTCAGGCCCACACTTCGCACAGAAGTGAAAGAGTCCCGTGTGCAGCGCTTCGATCCATCGAGTAAAGCGGTGTGGTCTGTGGCGGTGTTGCCGCAAAAATCTGCCAATGGCAAACCCATGAATGCGGTGGAACTCACCAACTGGGCAGATCAAGTCTTTAAAAAGCGTTTGGAAAACGTGCGTGGCGTGGGTGCGGTCAGCATTGTGGGCGGCACCAAGCGCGAAATTAATTTGTACCTCAACCCGCAGGCGATGGAGTCGCTTGGCATCACCGCAGATCAAATTGTGGCGGCGGTCAAAGGCGAAAATCAAGACCTGCCAGTCGGCGCCATTCGTAACTTGGCGCAAGAGCGCACCGTGCAAATTGATGCGCGGATGAAAATGCCAGAAGATTTCAACCAGATCATCATCACCCGCAAAAACGGTGCCGCGATCAGGTTGAACCAAGTGGCTCGCGTGTCGGACGGCGCGCCAGAGCTTGAAAGTGCTGCGCTCTACAACGGCGAGCGCACGCTCTTGCTATCGGTACAAAAATCGCAAGACGAAAACACGATTGAAGTCGTGGATGGACTCAATAAAACACTGGTCGAGATGCAAAAGCAATTGGCTGATAGCGGTCAAAACAACGTCCGACTTGAGGCCGTCACCGATGGCTCACGCCAAATTAGAGTGGGCGTTAAAAACGTTCGTCAAACTTTAATTGAAGGCGCGCTGCTGACCATTTTGATTGTGTTTTTGTTCCTCAATTCTTGGCGCTCAACGGTCATTACAGGTCTCACACTTCCGATTTCATTAATCGCTACTTTCCTTTTCATGAACGTGTTTGGTTTCACCATCAACATGATCACACTGATGGCGCTCTCTTTGTGTGTGGGCTTACTCATTGACGATGCAATTGTGGTGCGCGAAAACATCGTTCGCCACGTGCAAATGGGCAAAACTCCGTATCAGGCGTCGATGGATGGCACAAAAGAAATTGGTCTTGCGGTATTGGCAACCACCCTCTCCATCGTGGCGGTATTCTTGCCGATTGGTTTTATGGGCGGCATCATTGGTAAGTTTTTTCACCAATTTGGCATCACGATTGTGGCGGCGGTGCTGGTCTCGATGTTCGTGAGTTTTACGCTAGACCCGATGCTCTCCTCCATTTGGCACGATCCTGCCATTGACGCACATGGCAAACCCAAAGTGCCGCCTGTGACTAAGATGGAAAAGCTGTACGAGTTCACCATTGGTCGCGTAACGGGCTGGTTTGATCGCGGGACGACATGGGTTGAAGACCAATACCAGCATGCCCTCCAGTGGTCTTTGGCACACAAAGGTGTGACGGTACTCGCGGCGGCATTGATCTTCTTTGCCAGTATTTTTATGGTTCGCTTTATTGGCACCGAGTTTGTACCCAAGGCTGATTTTTCTGAAACCTCCATTTCGTTTTACACGCCCGTGGGCTCGTCGCTAGAAAACACAGAAGCCAAGGCCAAACAAGTTGAAGCCATTGTGCGCAGCTTTAAAGAAGTGAAGTACACCTTGGCAACTGTCAATACAGGCACGGCCAGCGGGAAGATTTATGCCAGTATTTATGTGCGCATGGTGGACCGCAAGGACCGCAAACTCAGTGTGGACGATATGTCGGCCACGCTGCGCGAGCGTCTCAATCAAGTTGCGGGTATCACCGTCACGCATGTTGGGTTATTGGATGCTGTGGGCGGTAATAAGCAAGTGGAGTTCTCTTTGCAAGGCACTGATCAGCGCGAGTTAGAGCGCTTGGCTGCCACGGTCATGGAGAAGATAAGAGGCGTGAAAGGTTTGGTCGATTTGGACTCCAGCATGAAAGCCAACAAGCCGACGATTAACGTGGAAGTGCAACGTGACTTAGCCACCGACGCGGGTCTTTCAACCGCGCAAATTGGCGCACAGCTTCGCACCTTGGTGGCAGGGCAGACCGTGGGCAACTGGCGTGCATCGAACGATCAAACCTACGATGTGAATGTGCGCCTAGCACCTGATAGCCGTAACACACCTGCCGACCTAGAGCGCTTGCCGTTTGTGGTGGGTACAAATGCGGACGGTAGTTCCCGAGTTGTGCGACTGAATCAAGTGGCGAGCGTGAAAGAATCCACAGGCGCCAATCAAATTAATCGCCGCGATTTGCAGCGCGAAGTTGCGATCAATGCCAATGTGTATGGCGCGGCGGCAGGCGAGGTCTCGGCAGGTATCAAAACCGAGCTGGAAGCCATCAATTTCCCGCCTGGCTACAGCTACCAATTTAGTGGTTCAGCCAAGAACATGGCGGAGTCTTTTGGCTATGCCATCACCGCCTTGCTGATGGCGATCATCTTTATCTATATGGTGCTTGCCAGTCAGTTCAAGAGTTTTATTCAACCGATTGCGCTGATGAGTTCGCTACCGCTGACCTTGGTTGGTGTGGTCGCCGCGCTCATGATGTTTCGCTCGACGCTATCCATGTTCTCCATCATCGGCGATCATGCTGATGGGCTTGGTCACCAAGAACGCGATTTTACTGGTGGATTTTGCTATTCGCTCTAGAGACGAAGGCATGGAGCGCTCCGTTGCCCTGCTCCATGCGGCCAAAGTGCGACTACGCCCCATTTTGATGACTACACTTGCCATGATCTTTGGGATGGTGCCGCTTGCTTTTGCACTGTCCGAGGGCTCAGAGCAACGTGCGCCAATGGGGCAAGCTGTGATTGGCGGCGTGATTACCTCGTCTATTTTGACGCTGGTCGTTGTACCCGTGATTTATTGCTATTTGGATGATTTAGCCGTTTGGGCGAAGGCCAAATGGACAGGAAAGGCAGCCGACTAGTAGACATAAATCTTTACGCCGTCCCCAGTAAAATCAACTCCTTATGACTAATCACACCCTCTCCCCTCTTGAGCTAGCGCGCTTCAACATGATCGAGCAACAAATTCGCCCTTGGAATGTTCTCGATAGCCGCGTGCTGCAATTGCTATCCGAGCTAAAACGTGAAGACTTTGTGCCTACTGCGCATAAAAGCCTTGCGTTTGGTGATTTTGAATTGCCTCTTGCCGAAGGCGCGTTCATGCTGGCGCCCAAGGTAGAAGCACGGCTCTTGCAAGATGTGCAGCTCACGGGTACGGAGAACGTTTTAGAAATTGGTACTGGCTCGGGATATATGGCGGCGCTACTTGGGCGCATGTCGCATCACGTGACGACGCTAGAAATCAATCCAGCATTAGCTGCCCAGGCCACTCACAATCTAGCTCGCGCCGTTGTAGCCAACGTCGATGTACACGTCGCTGACGGATCTGACGTAGAGGCCATTCAAGGTCAGTTTGATGTGATCGTGTTATCGGGCTCCGTTGCCGAAATTCCAACTCAACTGATCGACAAACTAAAAGTTGGCGGGCGTTTGGTGGCCATTGTGGGCGAAGAGCCTGTCATGCGCATGACCCTCGTAACCCTTACCAGCAAAGGCTTGCAGACCACAACGCCTTGGGACACGCTCGCACCAAGGCTTGTCGGCTTCCCTGAGTTAGAAACGTTCACGTTTTAATTGACAACTGGCAAAGCATGATTGCGCAAATCCCACCTTCAGATTTCAAAGCTTGGTTAGCCACGCAAAGCACTGCTGTGACGCTTTTAGATGTGCGGGAAGGTTGGGAGTTAGAAACTGCCAGCGTGAAAACCGATGGCTTCGCGTTTAAGCACATTCCTATGAATGACACGCCTGTTCGCATGACTGAACTTGATGCAGATGCGCCCATTGCCTGCTTATGCCATCACGGAGCACGCAGCCAAAGAGTCGCACAATTTTTAGCACAAAACGGATTTACAAACGTCAGCAACATCGCTGGTGGCATCGCAGCTTGGTCGCAAACGGTTGATCACAGCATCCCTCAATATTGACATTTTTTAGTTATTCCAAAAGGCAAACTCAATGAAACGTTTTTCTCTCTCACTTCTCGCAGCTAGCGTCACGCTTGGCTTAGTAGCGCATCGCGCATCGGCACAAAGCCTAGGCAGTCTCTATGAAGCCGCACGAACCTATGATGCGACCTTCTTATCGGCTAAAGCTCTATTTGATAGCAACGTGGCGTTAGCGGATCAAGCCAAAGCCAGTTTACTGCCAACGATTGGTTTTAGCAGCACAATTTCACGTACAGACTTCAACCCCCAATACGGTATCGCTGGTGGTGAGCGTTACTTCGGCACACGTAGCTATGGTGTGACAGCCACACAGCCGCTGTATCGGCCTGGCAACTTGGCCACCTACAACCAAGGTCAAAAACAACTCTTAATTGCCGATGCGGCACTACAAACGGCTGAGCAAGACCTGATCGTGCGTCTTAGCCAGGCTTATTTTGATGTGTTAGCCAGCAAAGACAGCTTGATCTTGGTTCGTGCACAAAAAACCGCTGTGGGCGAGCAATTGGCTTCTGCCAAGCGTAACTTTGAAGTGGGCACGTCTACCATTACCGACACCAACGAAGCACAAGCGCGTTTCGACTTGAGTCGTGCGCAAGAAATTGCCGCTGAAAACGATTTGCGCGTCAAACAACTAGCGCTGAACACTCTGGTTGGGCAACCCGATGTACAGCCTTTTGGCGTGCGCGCTGGCACAGCACTGCCAATTTTGAAGGATGCCGACATGAACCAATGGGTGGATGCGTCGCAGCAAATACACCCCAGCGTTCGCTCGGCGCAAATGGCACTAGACGTAGCTGTGCTTGAAAATGATAAATCACGGGCAGGTCACAAACCGACACTGGATGGATTTATTAGCGGAACCAGTACGACCAACATGAACGGAACGACCACCGTTGTCAGTACAGATTCGCGTGTCTTTGTCGGCCAAGCAGGTGTGACTTTAACCATTCCACTCTTTGCGGGCTTTGCGACTGAGAATCGCCTCAAGCAAACTTTGTCATTAGAAGAAAAAGCGAGAGTTGATTTAGAGAATGCGCGGCGCACGGTGGCACAAGCCACGCGCACGGCTTACCTTGGTGTGGTGTCAGGACTGAGTTCTGTCAGTGCTTATGAGGCAGCCGAGAAATCGAGCCAAAGCGCGCTCGATTCCAATAAGCTTGGCTACCAAGTGGGCGTGCGTATCAACATCGACGTTTTAAATGCGCAAAGCCAGCTTTATCAAACCAAAAAAGATTTGGCGGCTGCACGCTACAGCGTGTTATTGGGTCAACTCAAACTACGCCAAGCCAATGGCAGTTTAAAAGAAGCCGACTTTGCATCTATTAACGCGCTACTGGCGAAGTAATTAAACCAATAATTTTTGAATAGCCGTCGCCGTTTTAATGGCAGCGCCGCGATGCTTGGCGACAAAATCGCTTGCAGCGTTTCTTTCAAAACCATCTACGGTGCATAACGCCAAACTGCGCTGGATGGCGCTCTCTAAAGTTTCAACTCGGAACGCAACGCTAGCCGCTTCAGCAAGTGTTGCCGCCTCATCAAAGTTGAACGTATGGGGTCCCATCACAATCGGGCAACCACAGGCGAGCACTTCGATCAGGTTTTGACCCCCTAGTTTTTCAAAGCTACCGCCTAGCAATGCGGCACTTGCAAGACCCGCATAAAACGCCATTTCACCCAAGCTATCACCGAGCCATATCGAATCGTCCGTGCCATCAATAAGCCAATGACCACGCCGAGAAACAGCAAAACCTGAAGCAGTAATCAGGCTCGTAACCTCATCAAATCGCTGCGGATGACGTGGCACGATGAGCCAATGCGCACTTGCGCGAACCTTAATTGGCAAGGCTTGCAGGGCATTTAAGAATCTTGCTTCTTCGCCTTCGCGTGAGCTCGCCAACACAATCACGGGCTTATGAAGCGCACGCCGCATCGCTTGCGCTTGGAGCAATTGTTCGGGGTTTGAGGTAATGTCAAACTTCAAATTACCAAAAACGCCATCGACTTTGGCACCAATACACTCTAGCCGCGCGGCATCATCTTGTGTCTGCGCATAGATCTGTGTGAGGCCACGATATGCCTCGTTTGCAAGCCATTTCAGCCGTAGCGTTTGCGTGAGTGATTTTTCACTCATACGTGCATTGACAAGCGAGACGGGTACGCAGGCAGCCTGCGCACTAGCAATGAGATTAGGCCAAACTTCCGTCTCTAACAAAATACCAAGATGCGGTTTAAAGTGCGCAAAAAACTGCCGTGTCGCACCTTTTGTATCCCATGGCTGCCAAACTTGCACATCATCCTTTTGCAAAAGCTTGGCGCCTTCAGCGCGACCTGTTGCCGTGCCATTGGTGAGTAAGAGACGCATATGGGGAATGACACTGCGCAGCTCTTTTAGAAGAATAGCCGCAGCACGCGTTTCACCCAACGAGACAGCATGAATCCAAATAAGCGGATGAGTTCCGTCCGCTACATAGGCGTCATAGTCACCAAAGCGTTCGTTGATGTGCTCACCATACATGGGCTCCAAAACCGCTCTAGAGCGGACTTTGCGGTACACAAAAGGCTGCATGGCCCACACCACTAACGAGTAGATCGCTCGTATCACCTAGCGACCTCCACCGCGAGCCATGCGCGGTGCACTTCCTCAACGCTGGGCGTATAGGTACCCCCCAACGCGACTTGATGTGGATTGCCCATAGGTCCTGCACGCCATGCGCGGTCTTGACTAAAAATTTGCACATGCGGTAAATCTAGCGCTACGGCCAAATGAGAAAGGCCGGAGTCCACGCCAATGACACCGCGACATGTCGCCATCACATCAAGCAACTCAGGTAAGCCCATGCGTGACAAGATCTCCGCATCATTCTGGATGTGACGCTTCACGCCATCACAGACGGCTAATTCACGCGAGTTACTGTGCGGCAACAGCACGCGATGCGCACCATGCTCCGCTAAGTAGGCACTTAATTTTTCCCACTTCCATGTCGGCCACTCGTTATCTAGGCGTGTCGTGCCGTGTGTGAACATGACGGTGCTGCTAGTAGCGTCACGTAGCGGTACATTTTTAAAGGCCGTCTTGGGCAAGCCATGAACCGAATAACCTAGTAATTGACTAGCTAGTAGACGAGTGCGTGCCACGGCATGAATACGCGTAGGCATGGTTTGGTTATTGGGCAGCAAGAATCTAACAGGCCATTCATAGCTGCAGGCTTCACTTTTATTGGCAAAACTGCCTCGCAAGCCTTGTGGGGAAAGGCTCGCCATGCGTGCCACCAGTGCCGATTTAATCAACCCTTGGCAATCAATCACAGCGTCGTAGGTCACCGTACTCAGTGCTTTTTTAAAAGCCTTTCGCTCATCACGTGTGACGCGGAAGAACCACGTTTTTTTCCAACGCCGAAGGGCAATCGGAATGACGCGGCGCACACCCTGCACACGCGCAACTAACGGCGCGAAGGCTTCCTCCACGACCCAATCAATTTGCGCATCAGGATGCGCAGCCAAAATATCCGCGACCACAGGCATGGTTTGCACCACATCACCGAGTGAGGAGAGTTTGACGATGAGGATATTCAAATCAGTGTCCCGTAGCAAAGCTCACGTCAGATTTAACTTGTTTAAGCAATGCCATCATGTCCGCCTCAATGCGGTATAGCGCTACATCCGTATGGCCTTCAAAGCGCAACACTAAAACGGGAGTCGTGTTGGAGGCGCGAATCAGCCCAAACCCATCATCCCAATCAACCCTTAGGCCGTCAATTGGATTGATGTTTGCGTTTGTAAACGGCGCATAGGTTTTAGCTAGCGCCTGTAGCCGATCTATCAACTTAGGTGGTTCACCCTCACGACAGGTAACATTGAGTTCGGGCGTTGAAAAGCTAGTGGGTAGCGCGTCCAAGACCGCATTCGCATCAGCACTTGCGCTCAAAATCTCCAGCAATCTTGCCCCCGCATACGTGCCGTCGTCAAAACCATGCCAGCGCTCTTTAAAGAAAATATGCCCACTCATCTCGCCGCCCAGCGCCGCTTGCGCTTGTCCGTCATCGCGCTTGGTTGCCGCATCAATTTCACGCATCTTGGCTTTAATGAGTGAGTGTCCCGTTTTAAACATCAACGCCTTGCCGCCAGCGGCTTCAATGACGGGCGCTAAACGTTGACTACATTTCACATCAAACAAAATCGTGGCTCCTGGCACGCGAGACAACACATCCTGCGCAAACAGCATCATTTGGCGGTCAGGATAAATGTTGTTGCCGCTTTTGGTCACGATGCCCAAGCGATCGCCGTCACCATCAAATGCGAGGCCGAGTTCAGCATCCGAATTTTTGAGCGTCGCCATCAAATCACGTAAATTCTCTGGCTTGCTCGGGTCTGGATGATGATTCGGGAAGTTGCCATCAACTTCGCTAAAGAGTTCAATCACCTCGCAACCAAGCGCGCGAAAAATAGC
This sequence comes from Comamonadaceae bacterium, assembly GCA_025352965.1. GTDB lineage: Bacteria > Pseudomonadota > Gammaproteobacteria > Burkholderiales > Burkholderiaceae_C > JASGCK01. The sequence goes on along the minus strand of JANXRP010000123.1, from coordinate 18,338 downwards.
TGGCGCACTAGCGCCAGCGACGCCATTGCCCGAATCCACCACAATTTTCATCGGGCGCTTGAGCTTGATATCGCTTGCAATACGATCTTTGTAAACCGCATGGATATTGACCTGCGAGACCTTGCCCGTGGCGGGCTTACCCCAATCAGCCCCCTCCATCATGCGGCGCAAGGTTTGAATTTCCTCTCCATAAATCGCGCGTCCACCAAGAGTCATTTTGAAACCGTTGTAATCGCGTGGGTTGTGACTGCCCGTGATTTGAATGCCGCTCCTGCACGCTGGATCAATTTCGCCAGTTGCCGCGAAGTAAAGCTGAGGCGTAGTCACCATGCCCACATCAATGACGTTCACACCAGCCTCGCAAAGACCATAAATTAAGGCTTGCAAAAGTTCCAACCCTGTCAGCCTGCCATCGCGTCCAACAGCAACAATGCGCTCGCCGCACTTGATAGCATGCGTACCAAAGGCACGGCCGAGACGGCGGGCGATTTCTGGACTCAATGACGTTGGGGTGATGCCACGAATGTCGTAGGCTTTAAAAATGCTCGGATCAAGCTTCATAAGTTGTTTTTATTTTTGGTGACTAAGTGCATTGCTCACTAATTTGGAAGTAATGTCTACGATACGAATCATGCGCTCGTAGGGCATACGGGTGGGGCCAATCACGCCCAGCGTCCCAACAATTTGTCCATCAACTTTGTAGGGCGCACTGACCACAGAGAGCTCTTCAAACGGCACGATGTGACTCTCGCCGCCAATGTAAATGCGCACGCCTTGTGCCTGCGCTGAGGTATCCAGCAAATGCAATAGCTGCGTCTTTTGCTCAAACATGTCAAAGGTACGGCGCAGTTGCCCCATGTCGCTAGCAAAGTCTGAAACCGACAGCAGATTACGTTCGCCTGAAATCACCACCTCGTCCGCAGGCTGGCTCATGGCATCCGAACTAGCTTGCACCGCGGCCTGCATGAGGTTGGCGATTTCACTTTGCAAGGATTGCAATTCCGCTTTGAGTTGCTGTCGCACTTGCTCCATCTCTAACCCTGCGTAATGCGCATTCAAATAATTGGATGCTTCAATGAGCTGGCTTTGTGAGTAGTCCGTAGGTGTGAAAATGACACGATTTTGCACATCGCCGTCTGGTGACACGATGATGACCAAATAGCGTTTTTCGGAGAGGCGTAAAAATTCAATGTGCTTAAAAATAGCACTACGCTTGGGGGCAAGAACGACGCCTACAAATTGCGACAAACTTGATAGCAAATTTGCAGCATTCGCAATCACCTTTTGCGGCTGCTCTGCGGCAAGCTGCGAAGGCATCCCAGATAAATCATCCCGCTGTACGGTCAGCATGGAATCGACAAACAAACGATAACCACGCGCAGTTGGTACGCGCCCTGCTGATGTATGGGGACTCACGATCAAACCCAATTCCTCCAAGTCCGCCATCACATTGCGTATGGTGGCAGCAGAAAGCTCTAATCCAGGCGCTTTGGAGAGAGTGCGTGAACCGACGGGGGTTCCGTCGGCGATATAGCGCTCGACTAGCGTTTGGAGTAGGAGTTTGGCGCGATCATCTAACATGGTTCGCTAGATTATCGCCAACCCCAGAGCCTTATTTTTTATCGCGGAAGCGACGTAGCGCTGCAAACTGAGCCGCAAGTACAGCCAACTCAGACTGAGCTTTGGCTAGATCGATATCGCTCTTCGCATTTTTAAGCGCTTCTTCAGCCGCTTGTTTAGCCGCGTTGGCTTTTTCTTCGTCAAGGTCTTTGCCGCGCACAGCTGTATCCGAGAGCACGGTCACGCAGGTAGGTTGAACCTCTAATATGCCGCCTGCAACGAAGATGAACTCCTCGCCGCCGTCCGCTGTTTCAATGCGCACGGTGCCAGGACGAATGCGTGTAATGAGAGGCGTGTGGCGTGGCTTAATGCCCAGCTCGCCCACCTCGCCAGGCAGGGCAACAAAAGTCGCTTCGCCTGAGTAGATGGACTCTTCGGCAGAGACCACATCTACATGGATGGTGTTCATACTTTTTTCGCTTTCTCGATGGCTTCGTCAATCGTGCCCACCATATAGAACGCTTGCTCAGGCATATGATCACACTCGCCGTTCACAATCATTTTGAAACCGCGAATCGTTTCAGCAAGCGTCACGTATTTACCAGCCGTGCCCGTAAACACTTCAGCAACGTGGAACGGTTGTGACAAGAAACGCTGAATCTTACGGGCACGTGCCACAGCCAGTTTATCTTCTGGTGCGAGCTCGTCCATACCCAAAATCGCAATAATATCGCGCAGCTCTTTGTAGCGTTGCAGCGTACCTTGCACAGCACGCGCTGTGCTGTAGTGATCGTCACCCACCACTAACGGGTCGAGCTGACGGCTGGTGGAATCAAGCGGATCAACCGCTGGGTAGATACCCAAAGCAGCGATGTCACGCGACAACACAACGGTAGAGTCCAAGTGAGCAAACGTTGTCGCAGGGGATGGATCGGTCAAGTCATCCGCTGGCACGTAAACGGCTTGGATGGAGGTAATAGAACCAACTTTCGTTGATGTAATACGCTCTTGCAAACGACCCATTTCTTCAGCCAGCGTTGGTTGGTAACCCACAGCAGAAGGCATACGACCCAAAAGCGCAGACACTTCAGTACCTGCGAGTGTGTAGCGGTAAATATTGTCCACGAAGAACAAAACGTCTTTGCCTTCGTCACGGAACGATTCAGCGATCGTCAAACCCGTCAAAGCTACACGCAAACGGTTGCCTGGTGGCTCATTCATCTGACCGTAAACCATCGCCACTTTGGAGTTCTCTAAATTGTCTAAGTCCACAACCTTAGAGTCAGCCATTTCATGATAAAAGTCGTTACCCTCACGAGTACGCTCACCCACACCAGCGAACACAGATAAGCCGCTGTGCGCTTTGGCAATGTTGTTAATCAATTCCATCATGTTCACGGTCTTGCCCACGCCAGCGCCGCCGAACAATCCCACTTTTCCGCCTTTAGCGAAAGGGCAAACAAGGTCAATCACTTTAATGCCAGTCTCTAGCAATTCTTGCGAAGGGCTGAGTTCGTCGTATGTTGGCGCTGTACGGTGAATCGAAGCGGTCAGTGTTTGATCCACAGGACCACGCTCGTCGATTGGGCTGCCAAGCACATCCATAATGCGGCCAAGTGTAGCCTTGCCAACAGGCACGGTAATAGCAGCATCGGTGTTGTACACCATCAAGCCACGGCGCAAGCCGTCAGAAGATCCCAATGCAATCGCGCGCACGATACCGTCGCCTAATTGCTGTTGCACTTCTAAAGTCAGCACGGAGCCGTCCATTTTGAGTGCGTCATAAATCTTTGGCATTTGATCGCGCGGGAATTCCACGTCAACCACAGCGCCGATCACTTGTACGATTTTTCCTTGGGCTTTCATTTTTTGCTCCAGCAATTAAATTTCAATTTAAATTAAACAGCCGCTGCACCAGCGACGATTTCTGACAATTCTTTGGTAATGGCGGCTTGCCTCGTCTTGTTGTACACGAGCTTCAATTCACCAATCACTTCTCCTGCGTTATCGGTTGCCGATTTCATAGCAACCATACGAGCCGATTGCTCGGACGCCATATTCTCTGCCAACGCCTGATAAACCAACGACTCGGTATAGCGCACGAGCAGTTCATCAATCACAGTTTGCGGATCGGGTTCATACAAATAGTCCCATGCATGACCACCAGATTCTTTTGACTCGGCTTCCATCGTTGCCGCCGATAAAGGCAACAATTGCATGATGACAGGCTCTTGCTTCATCGTGTTAATGAAACGGGTGTAGCACAAATAGACCGCGTTGACTTCGCCTTTGGCATATGCGTCGAGTAGCACTTTGGTAGGGCCAATTAGCGCATCCAAATGCGGCTTGTCGCCAAGTTGTGTTGTATGCGACACCACTTTAGCGCCGACACGATTCAAAAAGCCCAAGCCTTTGTTACCAATGGCAACGGCTTGTGTGCCAACACCTGCAGTTTGAAGATCTTTGATTTTGTTAGTCACCGCGCGCAAGATGTTGGTGTTCATACCGCCGCACAAACCTTTGTCGGTTGTCACAACGATGAAACCCGCCGTCTTTGCATCATTGCTTTTCATGAAGGCATGTGTGTACTCAGGATTCGCCTTGCCCAAGTTCACAGCAATGTTGCGCACCTTTTCGCTGTACGGACGTGCCGCACGCATACGCTCTTGCGCTTTACGCATTTTGGAGGCGGCGACCATTTCCATCGCCTTAGTGATCTTCTTGGTGTTTTCCACCGATTTGATCTTGCCTCTAATTTCCTTACCTGCTGCCATGTTGGCTCCTTATGTTCAGGTAGGGTTTAAGCGAACGACTTTTTGAATGCAGCAATCGCGCCAGTCAATTCAGCTTCCGCGTCTTTGTCCATCGCTTTAGCGGCTTCCAATTTTGCCAAGAGCGGTGAATGCTTGTCTTTCAAGTAGCTGTGCATGCCAGACTCAAATGCGAGAACCTTCTTGACTTCCACATCATCCATGAAGCCTTTGTTTACCGCAAACAAGGTCGAAGCCATGATGCTAATGGATTGTGGACTGTACTGAGCTTGCTTCAAGAGTTCCGTCACGCGAGCACCGCGATCGAGTTGCTTACGGGTGGCTTCGTCGAGGTCAGAAGCAAACTGCGCGAACGCAGCCAATTCACGGTACTGCGCCAAGTCAGTACGGATACCGCCCGACAAGCCCTTGACCAATTTAGTTTGCGCTGCACCACCCACGCGAGATACAGAAATACCCGCGTTAATCGCAGGACGAATACCTGCATTAAACAGTGATGTTTCCAAGAAAATCTGACCGTCCGTAATCGAAATCACGTTGGTTGGCACAAATGCCGAAACGTCACCCGCTTGGGTTTCGATGATTGGCAAAGCTGTGAGTGAACCTGTTTTACCTTTAACAGCACCTTTAGTGAAAGCTTCCACGTAATCAGCATTCACGCGCGAGGCACGCTCGAGCAAACGGCTATGGAGATAGAACACGTCGCCAGGATACGCTTCGCGGCCTGGTGGACGACGGAGTAACAGAGACACTTGGCGATACGCCACGGCTTGCTTAGACAAATCGTCATACACGATCAGCGCATCTTCACCGCGATCGCGGAAGTACTCGCCCATCGTGCAACCCGAGTAGGCAGACACATACTGCATCGCAGCCGATTCAGAAGCCGTTGCCGCCACCACAATGGTGTAAGCCATCGCGCCAGCTTGCTCAAGTGAGCGCACCACGTTTTTAACGGAAGATGCTTTTTGACCAATCGCCACGTACACGCAAGTGACGTTTTGACCTTTTTGGTTAATGATGGCGTCAATCGCAACAGCCGTCTTACCTGTTTGGCGGTCACCAATAATCAGTTCGCGCTGACCACGCCCCACTGGCACCATCGAGTCAATCGACTTGAGACCTGTTTGTAAAGGCTGATCCACTGATTTACGGGCAATCACGCCGGGCGCAACTTTTTCAATCACGTCGGTCATTTTGGCGTTGATCGGGCCTTTGCCATCAATAGGTTGACCCAGTGCATTAACCACACGGCCAATCAATTCAGGACCAACCGGCACTTCCAAAATACGGCCTGTGCACTTAACGGTATTGCCTTCAGAGATGTGCTCGTAAGCGCCCAAAATAACGGCACCGACCGAGTCACGCTCCAAGTTCAGCGCGAGGCCAAACGATGGCTGACCATCAGCACCAGCAGGGAACTCAAGCATCTCGCCTTGCATCACGTCAGACAGACCATGAATACGTACGATACCGTCGGTCACGGACACAACCGTACCTTGGTTACGCACATCGGTGTTAGCCGTCAAGCCTTCGATGCGGCTTTTAATTTGCTCGGAAATTTCTGCGGAATTGAGTTGCATGACTCGTCCTTCTTTGTTTAATTCAATAAATTCGTAACAACGTGCTTGGCGCTTACGCGACCAGCGCCGCTTTCATTTGATCCAAGCGGGCGCGCACCGAGGTGTCCAACACCTCGTCACCGACCACCACGCGCACACCACCAATCAAACTTTTATCAATTTGCACCGTGCTGTTTAATTTGCGTGCAAAACGCTTCTCTAGCAAAGCCACCAAGTCTGCAAGTGCCGCGCCATCAATTGGAAACGCGCTATAGATCACCGCATCGTTCACACCCTGCGCCGAGTTTTTCAAGGTTTGAAACTGGGCTGCAATTTCAGGCAAAGCATTTAGACGGCCATTCTCAACAATCACCGCCAAGAAATTGGAGGCAGCACTGTTTGGCTGCACTTTTGCAACCGAAACTACCAACTCAATAATTTGCGCATTCGTCGTCTTAGGATTGCCAGAGAACTCTAGGAGCGCCGCATCCGCCGCCACAACAGCAAAGCTGTTCAGCCACGCTTGGGTGCCAGCGAGATCTGCCTTGCAAGCCTGAAATAAAGCCTCAGCATAAGGACGTGCGATGGTTGCAATTTCAGCCATGATGCTCTCTTACAGTTCTTTTTTAAGCTGACCTAAAAGATCGGCATGGACGGTAGCGTTGACTTCGCGGCGCAAAATTTGCTCAGCACCTTTGACTGCCAGTGCAGCAACTTGCTCGCGCAGTGCTTCACGCACTTGCACGCTTTGCGCTTCGGCCTCAGCCTTTGCAGCAGCCACAATCTTGGCGCCCTCTTCGGTTGCACGCGTTTTGGCTTCTTCAACCATCACTTGCGCACGACGCTCAGCATCAGCCAAGCGGGCAGCAGCATCACCGCGCGACGATGCCAACTCAGACTCAACGCGCTTGTTAGCGACAGCGAGTTCCAGCTTGGCGTTATCAGCAGCATCTAAGCCCGACTTAATCAATTGCGCACGCTCATCCAGTGCTGTTGTGATGATGGGCCACACGAATTTCATCGTGAAGAGCACCAACAGAAACAAAACTGCGAGCTGTGCGAAAAATGTTGCGTTAATACTCACGACAACACCCCTCTATCTAATTACTTAACCAGAACAAATGGGTTAGCAAACGCGAACATCATCGCGATACCAACACCAATCAGGAAAGCCGCGTCAATCAGACCGGCCAACAAGAACATTTTTGTTTGAAGTTCATTCATGAGCTCTGGCTGACGTGCAGCAGACTCAAGATATTTGCTACCCATGATGCCGATACCGATACAAGCACCTACAGCGCCCAAACCAATAATCAAACCAGCTGCCAATGCGACAAAGCCAAGTACGTGTTCCATTTTGAAGCTCCTAAAAAGAATGGATAGTTAAAGAAAAAAGAAAATCTACGAAATTAGTGTGCGTCGTGCGCTTGTCCCACGTACACCAAGGTCAGCATCATGAAAATAAAGGCTTGTAGCGCCACAATCAAAATATGAAAGATCGCCCAGCCAAGACCAACCACCACATGCGCTAGCCACATCACCCAGCCAGTTGCAGAACCAAAGCCCACAGCGCCCATCAGCGCGATCAGCATGAATACCAACTCGCCCGCATACATGTTGCCAAACAGTCGCATGCCATGGGATACGGTCTTCGCTGTAAATTCAATAAGCTGCATGCCCAAATTTAAAACAGACATCAAAGCAAAACCAAACCACGTTAAAGGATTAGAGAGCTTTGGGTGAACCGTGCCGAACGGGGCACTAATCATTTCGTGACCCCAGCCACCAAGGCCTTTGATTTTGATGTTGTAGTAGAGACAAACCAAGAGCACCGCCGTAGACATACCCAGCGTGCTTGAGAGATCAGCCGTTGGCACGACACGAAAATAATGAATCGAGTGATCCAGGCCTGTCGCTTCGAAAATTTTGTGGAATAAATCAATCGGCAAAAAATCCATCGAATTGAGTAAGAACACCCACATAAACACCGTCAAAGCCAAAGGACCGACAAACTTGCGCGACTGCGCATTGTGAACAATAGATTTGGCTTGCGTATCGACATACTCAAGCAGCAGCTCAACAGCGGCCTGCATACGACCAGGCACACCCGAAGTTACCGACTTGGCCACGCGCCACATAAAGAATAAACCCAGAACACCCAAAGTAATCGACCAAAACAGTGAATCGATATTGATGACAGAAAAGTCAATGATGCCGCTTTGTTTACCCGACTGCCAATGGGTCAGGTGATGACCGATGTACTCACCAGCGGTCGGTCCATGTTCAATTGCAGAGGTTTCAGCCATTTTTAAGAATCTTTAAATCTAAATTTCGTTAATTATGTTTTGCTTGCCTGACCGTAGGCTTGCAAAGCAACGCCAACCAGTACACCTTTATCGTCACCACCAACCCCACCAACATGGCGGGCCAGCTTAAATCCTCAATCACACGCCTTGACGCATAAAGCATTGCCAAGGTCAGCGCAATTTTTACCAACTCCCAGAGGAAAAATCCCCCAGTCGCCGTCCCTGCATTCAGCAAGGTGGTTTTGCTCATCATGCCGCGCGCAAAAACTGCAGCGGGAATGACGACACTCAAACCACCCCAAACCGTTGACCACACAATCGACCATTTTTGTGTAAACATTAGCGCCAAAAGCCCCAATATCACAACCGCTATCAATTGCCAACCCACCACTCGCCAAGGATTTAAAGGCGGGTTATTTACTTTCACAACCGCCGCTTCTTCCTTGCTCAGCGTCCTAAATTCGAATTCTTCTGGTTTTTCGTCAGTGGAATCAAACATAAGTAAAGTTTAGCAAAGCCACTCATTATATACGTAGAAACCCGCAATGCGCAAGCCGCTAAGATTCACCTTTTGTGCAGTCGTTTGCACACCTATTTTCAACATTAAAGGATCATTGTGAAACTCTATTACTCCAAAGGCGCTTGTTCACTCTCCCCGCATATCGTGATGCACGAGGCAGGACTAGAACACACCGCCATTCTTGCTTCCACCAAAACGCACCTGCTAGAAGACGGCACGGACTACTACACCATCAATCCGCTGGGTTATGTACCGCTCTTGGAGCTAGTGGATGGCACTCGCCTGACCGAAGGCCCCGCCATCGTTCAATACTTGGCCGACTTGGTACCTGAAAAACATCTGGCGCCAGCCAATGGCACCATAGAACGCTACAAACTACAAGCGCGCTTGAATTTCATCGGAACAGAGCTGCACAAAGGAAGCAGTCCACTCTTCAGTCCTGCGACGCCAGCCGAATACAAAGCAATAGCGGCTGAAAAACTGCTCTCACGCTACGCTTACGTGGACAAAATGTTAGCTGGTAAAAACTACGTCATGGGTGATCACTTCACCGTAGCCGATGCGTATTTGTTTACGGTCAGCAACTGGACAGCACCACTCAAGCTAGACATCAGCGGCCTTGCCAATCTTGCAGCCTTTCGCGCTCGCATGGCTGCACGCCCTGGTGTGCAAGCGGCTATGAAAGCAGAAGGATTGATTTAAACTTGCGCTTGGGCTTGTACCAATAGATCAAAAAGCGCTTGAGCAGCAGGGGTCAGTGAGCGCCCCTGCTTTGTCAACAAGCCTAATTCGCGCTCGACCACGGGATCAATTAAAGGAACGCCAATTAAATGCTTGTGCCCAGATCCAGGCATCGCTAATTGCGGTACGGCCGCCACGCCAATCCCCGCCTCGACCATACCTAAAACACTCTGAACATGCAGTGCCTCAAAAAAGGTAGAGGGTCTGTTGGGCAATTTCGCCAAAGCCAAATCCAGCATCAATCGGTTGCCAGAGCTTTTATCAAGTCCAATCAAATGATAGGCGCCGATCTCTTCCCATTTCACGCTAGCCTTGCCAGCCAGTGGATGTCCCCGCAAGCAAGCAAGAACAAAACGCTCTTGCAATAGCGGCTGAAACGTGATGTTAGCCTCATGCTGCCCCATGAGATTGATGCCAAAGTCAGCATGACCCTGCGCCACGTTGGTCAACACATCATTTGCACCGCTATCCATTACTCGAACCCTGATGCGTGGATAGTTTTTTGCAAATATTGCCAAAATACGAGGCAAAAAATACCAAGCCACCGAGTGAACGCAAGCAACTTTGACTTCACCCAGTCGCGTTGCCGCAACATCCTTCACACCCAACAGCATGTCATCTAAATCATCCAGCAAATTTTGCGACTTGCGCGAAAAATCACGCCCAATCGCCGTCAAATTAACGCGCCTCGTCGTCCTATCTAACAATTTCACATCCAAAGCTTCTTCCAATTTTTCAACTCGACGACTGAGCGCAGGCTGGGATAAATGCAGTGCATTTGCAGCCGCACGGAAGCTACCTAGCTCACAGACGCTACGAAAGGCCTGCAAATCGCCTAAATCAAACTTTAAAGCCATAAATGCTCACTTATATTAATCAATAAAACGCATTAATATATCTGAATTATGCATTGGACAAAACTGTGCGGTGCAAACAAAATCCACAGATGGATCAAAAAACCTTAGCTGCAACCATTCCATGCGTGCTCATGCGCGCGGGCACTTCGCGTGGACCATTTTTTTTGCAAGAGTGGCTACCCTCCGATATCGCCGAGCGCAATCGCATCCTAGTCGCTGCTATTGGCTCTATAGATAGCACGCAGATTAATGGGCTAGGTGGTGGCACCAGCCTCACCAGCAAAGTGGCAATCGTCTCACCGTCCACACGCTCCGACTGTGAAGTTGACTACCTATTTGCACAACTATCAGTAACCGATCAGACCGTCGATACCAAACCCAATTGCGGCAATATGCTGGCTGGTGTTGCGCCATTTGCTATCGAGCAAGGACTGGTTCATGTGCAAGGCGAGACAACCACCGTCAAACTCCACAACGTCAACACGGGGGCACGAATTGATGTGACCGTACGAACACCCCAAGGCAATGTTCAATACTGTGGTAGCAGCCAAGACATCAAAATTGATGGTGTGAACGAGTCAGCGACACCCGTGCTGCTGACTTTTACCGATGCGTGGGGTGCTGTAGATGCTACTGAATCCGAGCGCGAAGCTGCCATCTTCCCAACGGGCAAACGCCTTGAAATCATTGATGGCATTGAATGCACCTGCATTGTTGCTGGGCAAACCATGGTGCTCATGCGAGCCAGCGACATTGCACGTGAATTCCCAAATGCACGCATCCAAGGCAACGAGCCTGCCGCGGTGCTAGATGCCATTCCTGGCCTCATTCCTCGACTAGAAAAGATTCGCTGCGTCGCTGGAGAGCGCATGGGGCTAGGCGATGTAAGCAGCAGTGTGATACCTAAACCAGTACTGATTTCATCAGGCGCCGCACCGACTGAAATCATCTCGCGCTATTTCACACCCAAGAAATGCCACACCTCGCACGCTGTCACAGGGGCGATTGGCGTGGCCACGGCTCTGGCGATGCCTGGCACGGTTGCCTCTAACCACGAGCCACTGATCGGCGAGCAAGAGATTCGCGTGCTCCACCCTAGCGGCATGATTCAAATTGCAGCGCACATTGCACCCGCAGATGCAACTCATCCAGAACCATTTTTAACCCGCGCCTCGGTTGTACGCACCGTTCGCAAAATCATGCAAGGAGATTTTTATTTATGAAACCAATTCACCTCATCTTTTCAGCAGCTGCCTATCTGGCAAGCCAAACGATCTATGCTTTCCCAGATAAACCCATCACGATTGTTGTGCCAACAGCGCCTGGCGGTGGAAACGACGCGATGGCTAGGATCATTGCCACCAAAATGGGGACACTCATGAAGGCGACATTTATTGTTGAAAACAAAGCTGGGGCAAATGGTGCGATTGCGGCAGAGCATGTCGCTAAAGCAGCGCCTGATGGGCACACCCTGATGTGGGGCTACATTGGAACGCACAGCACAAGTCCCGCTCTGCAAAAGCTCAAATACGACCCCATCACCGATTTTGAGCCTGTGGGGCTCACAGCGTATTCGCCTATTTTGATGGTCACTACGCCATCGTTAGCAACCTCTGTCAAAGCCAAAAATAACAAAGAATTGCTCGCAATTTTGATTGCTCAAAAAAACAAATTTAGCTACGCATCTGCTGGTACAGGGACAGGGCCGCACTTTGCGGCTGAACTCTTCAAACTAAGCACGGGGGCAGACTGGATTCATGCCCCCTACAAAGGCGCCATGCCAGGTTTGACCGACACTATGGGCGGTCAAACCAACATCATGTTCCCCAGTCTTTTTGTGGCTGTTCCTTTTGTCAAAACTGGCAAACTCAACGCCATTGCTGTCGCAGGCAATAAGCGCTCCAGCACATTGCCTGATGTGCCCACACTCAAAGAGCTAGGTGTCAATGGTGTCGACGTCACGCAGTGGTACGGCATCTTTGCCCCTGCCAAGACGCCTAAGGCTGTCATTACGCAACTCAACACCGCCCTTAACCAAGTACTGCACGACAAAGACACCATCAAAAAAATCGAAGATCAAGGCGGCGATGTAGAGAGCAGCACACCAGATGAGTTAAAAAAACTTGTCGCCAGCGAGCTAGTGAAATGGAAGCGTGTTGTGCAACAGGCCAAAATCACAGCTGAATAACTAGGGCACATCATGCAATCAACTAGGCGACAGACACTCATTCTCGGCGGCTCACTGGCACTGCCGTCCTTTGCGCAAACCGCTTGGCCAAACAAATCGATTCGCTTTGTTATGCCTTTTGCGCCTGGCGGCACCTCCGAAATTGTGGGACGTGCTGTCGCGGCGGAGTTGACTAAACAACTGGGCGTTTCTGTGTATGTTGAAAACAAAGGTGGCGGCGGCGGTGTGCCAGCCATGCAGGAGGTAGCACGCGCCGCGCCTGACGGCAACACTTTCATCATGGGACATGTGGGTTCGCTTGCCGTAAATCCCTACATTTATCCTGATTCAGGTTACGACGTAAACAAAGACTTCGCGCCCGTCACTTTGCTGGCTAAAGTGCCAAACTTGTTTGTCATTCACCCTGACGTGCCTGCTAAAAATTTAGCTGAGTTTGTAGCCTACGTACGCAAAAACCCAGGCAAGCTCAACTACGCATCAGCTGGCAACGCCAGCGCAGGTCACTTAGCAATGGAGTACTTGAAATTGGTTACGGGCATGTTCATGACGCACATTCCGTACCGAGGAACAGGGCCAGCTTTGACAGATTTACTGGGTGGACGCACGCAAGCCCTGTCTGCAGGCACCCCCGCGCTACTGCCGCATATTAAAAGCGGCAAATTGCGCTTAATCGCGGTCGGCACACAAAAGCGCATTCCGCTGTTTCCTGATGTACCCACCGTGGCTGAAAGCGGCTCAGCACTCGGGCTTGGCAAGAAGTTAGAGCACTTTGAAACCAGTCAGTGGTACGGCATGATTGCACCGTCTGGCGTGCCAACTGCCATCATCAAACGTATGCAAGAAGAGTGCTTAAAAGCACTTAAATCGAGCAGCGTGACCGAGCGCTTTGCGAACGACAACGCTGTGGGCGGCGGCATGGTACCCGAAGAGTTTGGCAAATTTATTGCCAACGAGCAAAAGATTTGGAAAGATATCGTGACCAGAGCAAAAATTAAGTCTGATTAATTCATGATTGATGTTCTCGTTATCGGCGGCGGCAATGCCGCCTTATGCGCCGCGCTCACAGCTCGCGAAGCAGGTGCTTCAGTTTTACTTTTGGAGTCCGCTCCGCGCGAGTGGCGCGGCGGTAACTCTGTCCACACGCGCAATATCCGCTGCTCGCACGACGAGCCGCAAGACGTGCTGACGGAGGTTTATTCGGAAGAAGAACACTGGCAAGATTTACTCAAAATCACGGGCGGCCTGACCAATGAGCATCTGACGCGCTTGGTTTTACGAGAATCAAAAACTTGCCGCACGTGGATGAAAAAGCATGGTGTGCGCTTTCAAGATTCGCTGTCGGGCACGCTGCATTTGTCGCGTACCAACGCTTTCTTTTTGGGCGGCGGCAAGGCGCTGGTGAACGCGTACTACCGCAGCGCTGAAGCGCTTGGCGTGCAGATTCGTTACGACTCGCCTGTGACAAAACTCGATATCGACGATGGTGTTTTTAAAGCCGCCTATATTCATACGAATGCTGGCGACGAACGCATTGAAGCCAAAACTTGCGTTATCGCTGCGGGCGGGTTTGAGAGCAACCGCGAGGCCTTGCGAGAAGCATGGGGTACCAACGAGTGGGGCGAACACCCAGCGGACAATTTTTTAATTCGTGGCACCAAATTTAACCAAGGCATCATGCTGCAAGCCTTGCTGGATAAGGGCTGCGATCAGGTGAGTGACACCACACAAGCGCACATGGTCGCCATCGATGCACGAGCACCGCTCTACGACGGTGGCATTGCCACGCGCGTGGATTGCGTCAGCCTAGGTATCGTCGTCAATACAGACGGCAACCGCTTTTACGACGAAGGTGAAGATTTTTGGCCCAAGCGTTATGCGCTGTGGGGACGCTTTGTCGCAGCGCAGCGCGGGCAAACGGCGTTTTGCTTAATTGACAGCAAACCCATTGGTCGCTTTATGCCGCCCGTGTTTGAGGGCGTTCGCGCCGATTCGATTACTGAGTTGGCAAGCAAACTCAAACTTGATCCTGCAAAGCTAGAGGCAACCGTGACGGACTTCAACGCCGCATGTTCCATCACCAAAGGTGTCGGTACATTCAATCACACGGTGCAAGACGATTGCGTGACCGATGGACTAGCGCCCGCCAAAACGCACTGGGCGCTGCCGCTAGATAAGCCTCCCTATTACGGGTTCGCGCTCAAGCCTGGCGTGACGTTTACGTATTTGGGTGTCAAGGTTGATGACGAAGCACGCATTCAATTTACAGGTAAGCCAAGCCCTAACTTGTTTGCAGCAGGCGAAGTCATGGCAGGCAACGTGCTGGGCAAGGGCTACGTCGCAGGCGTGGGAATGACGATTGGTACAGCCTTTGGACGCATTGCGGGAAGGTCAGCGGCGGCATCACTATGAACGACATCTTAAAAACTATTGCTCAAGCAAAGGTGGAGGCGACTTCTGAACTTGAAGCCTCTCGCATGCTCACTATTTGCAACGCCTGCCGTTATTGCGAAGGCTTTTGCGCAGTATTTCCTGCCATGACGCGGCGCTTGTCGTTTGACAAGGCTGACGTGCATTACCTCGCCAATTTGTGCCACAACTGCAGCGCTTGTCTGCATGCCTGCCAATACGCGCCGCCGCACGAGTTTGCCGTCAACATCCCCACCGCAATGGCGCAAGTGCGCGCGCAAACCTACGCAGACTATGCCTGGCCAGCCAGGCTAGGCGGTGCTTACAAGCGAAATGGTCTCACGATCGCACTCAGCTTAGCGTTTGGATTGGCACTGTTTTTAATGCTCACGGTTTGGATGAATGGCTCTTTATTCAAGGCTCATTTGAATGCCAATTTCTATGCCATCTTTCCTCATAACTTGTTAGCGCTGATGTTTGGTTCGGTGTTTGCGTTTGCGCTGTTTGCGATGGGATTTGGTGCTTGGCGGTTTTGGCGCGAGGTTGCAGTTAATGATTCACCATCAATCGCGCCCATTACCGAAGCCGCCAAGAACGCACTCACACTCAAATACTTAGACGGCAATAACAATAGCGCTGAGGCCGAGGGCTGCCCCAATGACGACGACTCACCCACACAGTGGCGGCGGCGTTTTCACCACGCCACGTTTTACGGCTTCATGCTGTGTTTTGCGTCCACCAGCGTAGCGACGCTGTATCACTACTTGCTTGGTCTGCACGCGCCCTATGACCTAGCCAGCTTACCCGTTGTACTGGGCACATTGGGTGGAAGCTTGATGCTGATTGGCACGACAGGCCTTTTTGTTTTGCAAGCCAAGCGTCATAAGGCCTTACAAGCTATGTCTTTAAGCACAAGCGCCGCAGCAATGGACAAAGGTTTTATTGCGCTGCTGTTTCTAGTCAGTTTGACAGGACTTGTGCTCTTAGCTTGGCGTGAATCAAGCGCCATGCCCCTCCTCTTAGCTGTGCATTTGGGTGTAGTGATGGCGCTGTTTTTAACACTGCCCTACGGAAAGATGGCGCATGGGGTTTACCGCTCAGCGGCGCTGCTCAAGTTTGCAATTGAGCGCAGGAAGCCCAATAACCTTGCCGTCGCAGACTAGTACCTCGTCAAATACCTCACCACTACGGCCTAAGGTAAGCCCATCCCTGCGCCTGCCGCTGCATGATTTGCACCACGCCAGC
Source organism: Comamonadaceae bacterium (assembly GCA_025352965.1). Taxonomy (GTDB): domain Bacteria; phylum Pseudomonadota; class Gammaproteobacteria; order Burkholderiales; family Burkholderiaceae_C; genus JASGCK01. The sequence continues at coordinate 2,182 of JANXRP010000123.1, read as the reverse complement.
TGGCGCGTAACTGGCGACGGGATGCATATCCGCTTTTGTGAGCTTTTGATTTCGCATGGTGTTTTCGCACGCCACCACCTTGATTCCCGCTAAGCTGGCTTCGTCCACGCGACCGCTGGTCACGGCATCTTTTTTAAGCATGCCAAGACCTGGGCCATAAGCCACGATTTCAATCTCCACGTTTTTGGCACCCAGCTCTTCTTGCACATTACGTGCGTTGTTAAGTGCCAAATTCCACTTGGCAGGCTCTGCATCGCTAACTTGAATAACTAACCGAGCAGGCTGGGGAGCCTTACTCTGATTGGCCTGCGACAGTGCCGCCGTGCTGAAAACGCAAGCCGTAAGCGCAGTAAAAAATAGACGTTTATTCATGATGAACTCCTTGTTTTGATGTCGAAAAATCATTTCGGCCACAGCGCCCACATCTGCAAAGACTGCTTGAGCCTGCCAGCAATCTCGCCAGCCGCGTCGCCGCTACCCACATAATAATCTGCTCTGACGGCACCCACAATCGCCGATCCTGTATCTTGGGCAATCACGAGGCGATTGAGCTTCACACTTTCGCCAGTTGATGACAGCCAAACAGGCGTGCCATAAGGAATGCTTTTAGGGTCAACGGCAATCGAGCGCCCCCCTGTGAGCGGCACACCTTGCGCACCCATTGGTCCTACAGATGACTGTCCTTCGTTTGACGCAGGACTCTCTTTAAAAAACACCACGCGCGGATTGCTCCACATCAAACGGTCGATTTGATCTGGATTGTTTTGTGCCCACGCTTTGATACCCGGCCACGACAGTTCGCGCACGCCGTGCGTATCGCGCAGCCACGCGCCAACGCTTTTGTACGGTTGATTGTTGCTACCCGCAAACGCAAGACGAATTCGCCGATGCGTCCCATCGGCTTGTTCTAAATCGAGCTGTCCTGATCCCTGAATTTGCAGCGCCAAAACATCCAGTGGACTTTGCAAATAAGCAATAGCACGGCCCTGCAAGGCTTGCTGCGCTTGGCTTCCCGCAGTATCAATTTCTTGCCGCGTAAACCACGGGCGTGCGCCACCGCGCTCTAAATCGGCAGGCAGACGATAAAGCGGATAACGAAACACACTGTCAACCTCGCGCCTAGCAGGCAAGACGGGTTCGTAATAGCCTGTGAGCAAACCCGCGTTTGAAACCGCGCTGCTAGCCGCCAGCGGCTCGATACGGAAAGGCTGCAAACGCGCCATCAGCCAAATCCGAATCACCTCAGAATCGGCATTTTTTAAAGCAGAGAGTTCGCTGCACACTTTGCGCCAAGGGCTAGTGGATGCTGGCTGCGCGCGCGCACAACTGGCAAGCCAAGCAGCGACTGCCTCGCGCGGGTCATCCTCAAACGCACCCGCCAAATCGTCCCACGAGGCGGCAATCCAGCGGCTATTGGGATGCAATGATGCGGGCGGCTGGGTCACGACATCTTGCGCAAAACTTTGCGAGACAATCAACCCCGCACTTAAAACAAACCATCGAAACAACGATAAAGGTAAGGACGACAACATGACGCTCATTTTGCTTGAATCGCTACTAGCCTTGCTGATACTTGTCGGGATTGTTTGGTGGACGATGAAACCTGATAAAAGGGATGCTAATGAATAAGTGGATTGAAAAACTCAAACACGCCAAAGGCATCATCGTCGCTGTTGCTGGCGGCGGTGCGGTACTCAGTGGTTTGGTCGGCTACTACACCACGTACCAGACGGTTGCGAGTAACGTATCACCCGCATCTTCAGCAACAGCCTCTGCTACCACCATCCGTCCTTTGTCCGTTGTCGTGCTCCCTTTTGCCAACCAAACAGGTGATGCGCAAAAGGGCTATATCGCCGATGGATTAACCACCAGTATCACTTCGGATTTGTCGCGCATCCGCGATGCGTTTGTGATTTCATCAGCCACCGCTTTCACCTATAAGGACAAACCAACCACGGCACAACAAGTTGGCAAAGAAGTGGGCGTGCGCTTTGTGTTGCAAGGCAGTGTGCTGGCTAGCAGCGATACGGTGCGTATTAATGCACAGCTTGCCGATACGCAGTCGGGGGCGCAATTGTGGAGCGAAACATTTGATGGCGCGCTCACCCATTTATTTGCCCTGCAAGATCAAGTAACGACCAAAATTGGCAACAGTATTGGCCGCGAAATGGTGATTGTGGCG
>JANXRP010000113.1 GCA_025352965.1 Comamonadaceae bacterium | reverse complement strand
TCCACCGAGGCACGGTGGTGCGTGTGTCCGAGATCGCTTCCGTGCACCGAGACGAAAACTTTAAAGTCAGCTTGAAGCTACGCCATCGGCCTGACACCCTTGCAGTGAGCCGCTTGTATGGGCATTTGTTTAAGGCGATGTGAGTAACTTATCAAAATCATCATGCAGCGCACTCCCATTCACCAACCGACTGCCCTCGTCGTCGCTGATTAACAGCGCTGGCACGCCTTGGACACCAAAACGTTGCATTAAAACTTGAGAACTTTTGATACGTGCAGAGTTAGCAGCGACTAGTACAGCATCGTTTGCGACAAAACGATCAGCAGCTGCGAGCAGCTTTATATGACGCAACAAGTGTTCTACGACTGACGCATCACAAGTGTCCAAACCCTGCACGTACCGCGCTTTCTGCAAAACCCCAAGAGTTTCAAGCTCTCGTTCTGGCTCGGTAAGAGATACAGCCGTGAGTGCCATTGTCATAGCGGTTGAGTCAAAACGACCTCCACGATGGCCTAGCACCTGGTTACGATATTCCGCTGTGAAGCGCTGACCTGTCAACTTTTCAATGCGCTGATCGTTCGACCACGCATAGTCTGCAAAGGCACTATCCATAACACGTTCACCGCCCGAAAACATCCCTGTGGGCGATAACACAAACTTGACGGATACCTGCTGTTTCAAATAATTGACAGCGGGTGATGCGCCGTAACACCATCCACACAGTGGATCAAATAAATAGGTAACGGTGGTGGGCATGGGATAGATTCTTTCAGTTCAAAGTAAGTGCTGTTGTAAAAGTGTTTGCTCAAAAAGCGCAAGCTCCTCTTGCAATGAGCCTCGGCTACGGAAATGACGGTGAGCTCGGTCGTACCAGTTCTCCGCATCCTCCAGATCCCCTTCTTGTAGATGCAAAATACCGTGCAACCAAGCCGCCAACTCAGAGTTGTCTTTCTGCACAAGATCATGAGCCATGACCCAACGACCAGCATGCAGGTGTTGCAGGACTTGTTGAAGAGCGGACATCATGATCGGATCCTAAGTTGGGCGAGCGGCAAGAATCACCACTTCATCTCACCTTTATTGACCTTGCTACCAATATCTAAAGACAACGCACCATCAGTCACTTGCGGGTATGCTTTTTTCATTGCATCAATCAGTGCTGCACCGTCTTTGCTGGAGGCAAGGTTTTTCTCAAAACTTTGCAAATAGTCTTTTGTGAATGCAATCGCACTGGTATCAACTTTTGTGCTTGCTGTCATGTGACCTGGCACAACCAGTTCAGGCTTCAAGGCGGTCATTTCGTCCAACTGCGCCATCCAAGCTGCGCGTTCTGCGACCGATTGAGTATCCGCTGTCCAGACATGCATGCCACCAAAGACACCAATGTTGCCAACGATAGCTTTAATAGAAGGAATCCATGCATATGGTCGATGCGCAAGCAAGCCTTGTGTGCCGCGGATTTCAATAATTTGCCCTTCAAGACTTAGCGTATTACCACTCAAGGCACGCGGAGTAACGGGCTTGCGCGGCGCATTTGCACCCATTTTGGGTCCCCAGAATGCGATCTTGCCAGCCAACTTAGTGCTTAATTTTTCTAGTACAGCAGAAGTTGTCACCACATCTGCCTCTGGGAAAACTTCTTTTAACGTTTCCACACCAAAGTAGTAGTCGGGGTCAGCTTGGCTAACGTAAATGGTAACGAGCTGCTTGCCGCTATCGAGCACGTTAGCAGCAATGCGCAGCGCATCGGCACGGCTAAAGCCAGCATCAATGACCATAGCGTCTTTTTTGCCATAGATCAGCGTGGAATTAACGTTGAAGCTGCTACCGCTAGCGTTATAGACCTTAACGGTCAGCGGATCTGCAGCTTGAGCAGCAAAGCCAATAGCCAAAGTGGCGGCAATGAGAGTGGTACGAATCATGAAAAACTCCTGCGAATGGTTAATAAAAAGTGAGGGCTACAAGACGTGATATTGCGCCTGTAATGAACTTTAATTCCAATAAACGCGCAAATAAACCCCATAATATGGCCATTACTATTTCATTAACTGAGCAAATAATAAGTAGCCATGGATAGATTGACTGCACTGCAGGTATTTGTAGAGGTGGCCACCAGCGGCAGTTTTACTGCCACGGCTGACAAATTAGACATGTCACGTGCTATGGTGACACGCTACGTAGATGCGTTGGAGCAATGGCTAGGGGCTCGTCTTTTGCAACGAACCACCCGCAGCGTCACATTGACCGATGCTGGTGAACATTGCTTACGACGTGGCCAGCAAATGTTGGCCCTAATGGAGAACGTAGAAGAAGAAACCGCCAGCCACAGCGATGTCTTGAATGGACAGTTACGTATCACTTGCAGCGTATCGTTAGCCTATGCGGAGCTAGCTGCCGCCGTGGTGGATTTTTTGAAATTGCACCCACAACTCAAAATCGATTTAAACGCCAGCGAAGGCGCACTCAATTTAGTCGAAACACGTATTGACTTGGCCATCCGTATTAGCGCTGAGCCAGACCCAATGTTGATTGGTCGGATGCTTGCACCATGCGCATCAGTGCTAGTAGCATCGCCAGACTACCTAGCCAAGCATGGTCAACCTCTGGTTCCTACCGACCTCATCAGACATAGTTGCTTGAGTTATGCCAATTTTGGAAAAACTATCTGGCACTTTAATAGAGACAACGAACATGTCGAAATCCGTGTGACAAGTCGATTTAGCGCTAATGAAGCCACTGCCTTGCTACGGGCAGCTCTTGCGGGCGGTGGTGTTGCGTTACAGCCCACGTACTTAGCACATCAACCTTTAGCTGAAGGAAGCCTACAAGTAGTATTGCCTGATTGGAAAATGCCAGATATGAGGATTTATGCGCTGTATCCATCGCGCAAAAATTTATCCCCAGCGGTTCGCGCATTTCTAGATTTTCTGGTCGAGAGATTCGCCAAATTACATTGGTAGTTAAACAAATTTTTCACGCAACCAATCGGGCAGTGTTGCAGCTTTTTTTGCAATCGAATCAATCCAAATCGTGGTTGAGCCGCCTGATGTGATTTATGCAGCAGGCGGCTCAACCACGATTTGGATTGATTCGATTGCAAAAAAGGCGGCAACACTGCCCGATTGGTTGCGTGAAAATTTTGTTTAACTACCAATGTAATTTGGCGAATCTCTCGACCAGAAAATCTAGAAATGCGCGAACCG
>JANXRP010000103.1 GCA_025352965.1 Comamonadaceae bacterium | reverse complement strand
CACCAGGCCCCGCGCCAAAAGCTATGCCGTCTAAATCTTGCAGCGTCAAACCCGCCTTTTCCATCAAGATTTGGATTTCAGGAATCAATCGGCTAGAGGCCTGCGCGCCGCCTGCGCCCAAATAGTCAAAAATCTCATCGCCGCTTTGCACAGCAATGGACAACCATTCGGTGCTGGTATCGAAGGCAAGGAGTTTCATTTTTTAGCGCTAGAGGTAATGCCCAAAATCACGCCAGTCAGAGCCAAAACCAGTCCCGCGATCAAGTTCCAGTAGAGCGGCTCACTCAAAAAGAACACCGCTGACAGCGCCGCCAGCGATGGGACGAGCGCCGTCATCATCGTTGTTTTGACGGGGCCAAAGGTCTGGAGCATTAGCGTAAAACCAATGTTGCCCACAATGCCAGAGGCAATGCCTTGCATTAGCATTTGCAGCACAATTTCTGACCTAGATGCTTGGGCTAAATGAGTCACCAAACCAAACGGCAAGCTGTTGGTGTAGGCCAAAACTCCGTACAGTGGCACAAAGCCAAGTATGGTGAAAACAGTAAAGGCAATCGTTGCTTGCACAGGGTCAACTTTATATTTTCGCGCCAGCACCGAATACATGGCCCAGCAACTCGAGGCGCATAAAAAGAGCGCATCGCCCATCCACACGTTGCCGCCTTCAAAAGCTTTGAGTAAACTCGCGCCCCCAACCAACAGCCCACCCAAGGCGATCAGCGCCAAACCGAACGACCGCTGCTGCGTGAAGCGCTCCTTCAGAATCAACATCGCAAATAAGGCGGTAAAAAGCGGCAAAGTCCCAGGCATCAGCACCGCGCCGTGCGCAGCTGGTGCGTAGGTGAATGCGGTGTAAGCAAATGGTGTAAATAGACCACCAAACACGCCTAGCGTCACGGTCGCGCGAAGCGGCAATGGCGATAAACCAAACAAGCTGCCAGCCGCAGCGTCCACTTTTTGCATCCTCCTCACCATCCAAAAGCCCCAAGGCAAGAGCACAATGGCTGCACCCACCAAGCGGACAAAAACCATATCGAAGGGCGTAAGCGTCATTTTTGCGGAGGCTCTGCCAATCACGACAAAGGCGGTCCAAATAAAGATAGTGATGATGGCGGCAGCAATGCCAACGGTCCGGGACTTAGAATTTGTCATGCGCTCATTATCCAAGCTTGTTCTTCCCTACCTTTTGTTTTTCGCTCCTGCGCTTTGGGCGCAAAGTCTTCCTGCCGAAATAGAAGCGCTACTGACCCGCTCTCGCATACCCAAAGAAGCCATCTCGCTGTACGTGATTGATGCCAGCCCCAGCGTGACCACCCCGCTACTCACGCATCGCGCAAGCACGCCCATGAACCCAGCGTCCGTGATGAAATTAGTCACCAGCGTGGCAGCGCTCGATTTGCTGGGTCCCGCGTATACGTGGCAAACGCAGGTGCTCATTGACCCCGCAGGCAAAGACGGCTCCATCAAAGACGGCATTTTGAATGGCAACCTCGTTATCAAGGGCGGTGGTGATCCCAAGCTGGTGACTGAGCGGCTGTGGTTGTTACTGAGCCGTGTGCGCAACCTAGGAATCAGCACCATTAACGGCGACATCGTTTTAGATAGCAGTGCGTTTGCCGTCCCTCTAGCCAGCGTCGCCAGCGCCGCCGCGTTTGATGGAGAGCCCCTGCGACCCTACAACGCCAGTCCCGATGCGCTACTGATTAATTACAAAACTAGCGTGATGACATTTACGGTGAATGCCGTCGCAGGCGTTGCCAATATCCATTACGACCCACCGCTCTTTGGCGTGCTGATGCCCATGACGGCGGCTCTCTCTGGTGGTGACTGCGCGGACTACCGAGGCAGTTTGCGAGCAGATTTTTCAGATCCCAAACGCATTCGTTTTTTGGGCAGCTACCCAAAGAGCTGCGCTGAGCGTGTCTGGCCAGTCGCGTACGCAGACCCAAGCGCCTTTGCAAGCCTTGCTGTACAAGGCTTGTGGGAGAGTATGGGTGGCAAGCTTAACGGGGCAAGCCGTGCAGGTCAGGCATCCGCGCAGGCCAAGCTGGTATTCACATTTGGCTCACCAAGCCTAGCCGAAGTGATGCGCGATATGAATAAATTTAGTAACAACGTCATGGCACAGCAGCTTTTTTTAACGCTCAGTTTGAATGCTAACGGCGGCAAGCCCGCGACGTTTGAAGATTCCCGCGCCGTGCTGGCTCAGTGGTGGAAGTCCCGCTATGGCACGCTTGCAGACACACCCATGCCTGTTGTAGATAACGGCTCAGGGCTTTCGCGTGATGAGCGCATTTCGGCACTCAGCCTAGGCCGAATGCTACAAAGCGCTTACGCCGCGCCGTACATGCCAGAACTGATTGCGTCCTTGCCTCAAACTGGCGTGGATGGCACACTGCGCCGCAGCAAGGCCACTGCGGGTGCGGCGCATCTTAAGACAGGCAGTCTGAATAACGTGGTGGCACGTGCAGGTTATGTAGACGCCACTTCTCTTGGTAAAGAGGGCAAGCGCTATGTGCTCATCGCCATCGTCAATTCAGAGTCAAGCACGGTGCTAGCAGGCGCCAGATCCGTACTCGATGCGCTGATTGATTGGACGGCGCGGCAGTAGCTACCAGCGAGTAATCAACTGGTTATACGCATTAGCACCCCATGCGCGGTGAAAGGCTGGCGTGGGATAAACAGCATCTGCAAAGACATAACTGTCGTACGAAGCCTGCGCTAAGGTTCCCGTGCCGCATCCGCTAGAGTCGATTTGTCCTGCACCGATACCCACAGTAGCGCCAGTGGAGTTGCAAGCCACCGTTGTGGTGTCAACAAACGAATAAGTAGTTGGCGAGCCGCGAACCGTATTGAAATAAGCCTCAAGATCGAGCAAGCGAACATAATCACCCACATTAGTCAACGTCGCACTACCCAGATTGCTTTTCAATGCATCATTAAAGGCCGCGATCAGCGCCCCGCGAGAGCCCGTGAGTGTGGCCAAATTGGTTTGAATGCCTGCTGCAGGTGTTTTAGATAGGTCATAGACGTTAGTCACAGCAATATGCTTAGCACCATTGGTGACCATGCTGCGGATCAAATTAGCATAGGCTGTTCCATTGGCTGTCGAATTGTTGGTGCTACCAACGGCATCGTTAATGATGTCGCGGTAACCTGCGCTGAGCACCACTAAGTCGCCCGCCTGATAATTCGCACCAAACGTATTGACCTGTGTTTGCACGGCAGCCACAAGCGCATTAGCCGCCGCTCGATTGACGACGGTACTAACGCCATAGCTGGAGGCAATTTGGCTCGCCCAATTATTGATCGAACTATCGTTAACCGTATAGGCAACCGTCGTCGATATAAAACTAAAACTATCACCAAATACCACAACACGTGTTGGTTTAAACGGATCGTTAATCGTGCTTGACCCGCACGAAACTAAAAGCGTGCTAAGCGACAAAAGGCCGAGTGTGAGGACTCGCGTTAAAAAGTGAAAGGTCATGTCAAGGTTTCTCCAAGCAACTGCCAATCTTATCCAACTTTACGCCGAAGCTCTGGTGAGTCGATCCCGTACGCCAGCCCAAGCCGCATCTGCGGGTGGACGCGTCACAAAAATATCCGTTACACCTGTTTGGTCTAGCTCACGTAATTTGGCAAATAGCTCGTGCGCGGCTTGCCCCGCTGTAGCAGGCAATCGGTACAAGACTTGACCTGCGGCAGGTTGAAATTTTTGCGCATCTTGCGTGCTGATGATGTGCACTTTAGCGCTGGGTGCGTAATGTGATTCAAGCGTACCCGATGCTCTGGGAGCGTTGCTGGATAAGGCCTCTGGCATTAGCAAGGGCTCACCACAAGCGGTCTCTAACTCTTTAAAAGTTAACATCCCGTGGCGCAGTAGCACAGGCGCGCCGCGTGTGCAGTCGATGATGGCGGACTCAATCCCAACATCGCAATCGCCGCCATCCAAAATCATCAAAGATGTGTCAAATTCATCGCGCACATGCGCAGCCGATGTGGGGCTGACGCGACCAAAACGATTCGCGCTTGGCGCAGCAACGCCATGCACATCTAATTTTTCGCAAGCACGAAGTAACGACAGCGCCATGGGGTGTGATGGACAACGCAGTCCGATCGAATCTTGCCCTCCTGCCGCAGCCCTTGCGATGCTTGGCCTCCTGGGCAGGATGACAGTGAGCGGCCCGGGCCAAAACGTCGCAATTAATTTGTGCGCGAACGCTGGTACTGATTCTGCGAAATACGAAACCCCGCTCGGGTTTGCCACATGCACGATGAGCGGATGATCGCTAGGGCGGCCTTTGGCAGCAAAGATTTTGGCAATGGCCGCGTCGTTGCACGCATCCGCACCAAGACCGTAAACGGTCTCAGTTGGGAAGGCGACGAGCTCGCCTGCGCTTATCGCAAGAGCTGCTGAATCGATGCGGCTGTCTGCCATGCTTCCGCCAGCGTTGCCGCTGTCACGTTGATATGCCCCATCTTGCGACCTGCGCGCGCCTCGGCTTTGCCATAGAGATGCAAATGCACGCCTACCGCTGCCGAACCTAGCGCCAAAACCCTTGCCCAATCTGGCTCGCGGGGCGATGCGCTATCCACCCCCTCAAACCACCTATCGCCAAGCAAGTTAATCATCACGCAACTAGAGTGCTGTCTTGGCTGCACCAGCGGCAAGCCTGCCGTCACGCGAGCTTGCGCTTCAAACTGCGACATGGAGCTCGCATCCATCGTGACATGCCCACTGTTGTGCGGGCGCGGGGCAATTTCGTTTACCACCCACGTGCCATCCGCCAAAATAAAAAACTCAACACACAGCACGCCGACGTAATCTAAGTCAGTAGCAATTTTTTGAGCCGCCGCTACTAACATCGCTTCTTGCGGGGATTCATTCAGCTCCACCTCGGTCGTTGCCAAGATGCCGTCCACGTGAACATTGCGCTGGACAGGCCAATGAATCGTATGTCCATCCGCGCCGCGCGCCAGTAACACCGAGCACTCCGAAGCCAATGGCAAACGTTTTTCCAAAACGCACACCACTTGGAGGAGTCCACTCCACGCGGCTTGTAGCGCATCTGCCGAATGAACCGTGACTTGACCCTTGCCGTCATAGCCCATGCGGGCAGTCTTCAAAATAGCGGGGTAAAAATCTGGGGGCACAGTGGCGATGTCCGCTTCGCCTTTAAGCACGTAATACGGGGCAGTCGGAACACCACAAGAGGCAAAATGTGCTTTTTCTAAAACGCGATCTTGCGCAATGCGCACGGCACTGGCCCTTGGGGCAACACCGACACTCAAAGCGGGGTCTGCTAAAAATGCGAGCGCCTGTGCGGGCACATTTTCAAATTCGGTGGTAACGGCAAAGCACTGTTCGGCCAATGATTGCAGAGCCTCCGTGTCGGTAAACGCGGCATTCACAAAACCGCTACTCACCTGCGCGGCAGGGCTTAAAACGCCATTCGTTTTCGCCTCAGGATCAAACACAATCGTCTTGAAACCCATCGCCTGAGCGGCTTGCACGAACATGCGTCCTAACTGGCCGTTGCCAAGGACTCCCAGAGTTCTTTCACGACTCGCGCCAAGCGTTTTGTCTCTATCCTCTCCCAGAGTCCGTTCCTTACTCACACACCGACTCCGCCGCAATCTTGGTCTGCTTGGCTCTAAACGCCGTCAATTTTTTAGCAAGCGCCTTATCCGACCGCGCGAGCAGCGCCACAGCAAATAGCGCCGCATTCGCCGCGCCCGCGTCCCCAATGGCAAACGTGGCAACAGGAATGCCTTTTGGCATTTGCACAATGCTGTAGAGCGAATCTTGTCCGCTCAAGTGTTTGGATGAGACGGGCACACCCAGCACAGGAACAATCGTTTTGGCGGCTAACATGCCAGGCAGATGCGCCGCGCCGCCTGCACCTGCAATGATGGCCTGCAAGCCCCGTCCAGCAGCGCCTTCAGCGTAAGCAAACATCGCGTCAGGCATACGGTGCGCCGAGACCACCTTGGCCTCAAACGCAACGCCAAACTCAGTCAGAATATCTGCCGCGTGTTGCATGGTTGCCCAATCACTTTTGGAGCCCATGACAATGCCAATATCTATTTTTTGATTCATTTTGTGAGCACGTCGAGCGCTTCTTGGTATTTGGCTGCAGTCGCAGCAATCACGTCCGCAGGCAATGCGGGCGCGGGCGCGGCCTTGCCCCATAGGCCAAGCGCCACTTGGCCTTCCAGCCAATCACGTAAGAATTGTTTGTCATAGCTAGGTGGGTTAGTGCCTGCCGCAAACGCTGCGTCATAACCTGCTGCTGGCCAAAAGCGTGAACTATCGGGCGTCAGCACTTCGTCCATCAGGGTCAATGTGCCTTGCTCGTCCAGCCCAAACTCAAACTTAGTATCCGCAATGATGATGCCCTTTTGCGCAGCGATGCGACTCGCGGCAATGTAGAGTTTGATCGAGACGTCGCGCATTTGCACGGCAAGCGGCTCACCAATGATCGCGATGACTGTTTCAAACGAAATGTTTTCATCGTGTTCGCCCACCGCAGCTTTGGCAGCGGGGGTGAAAATGGGGGAAGGCAAGCGCTGTGCGTTCTGGAGGCCATTTTCAAGCTGCAGGCCACAGACAGTCTGGCTTTGCTGATATTCACTCCAACCAGAACCGACCAAATAGCCGCGCACCACGGCCTCAACGGGCAGCGGTTTTAAGCGTTTGACCAGCATCGAGCGATTTGCAACTGCGGCTTGCTCAGATGCGCTCACCACCAACAACGGATCGTCCCCAGTCAGGTGATTCGGGCAAATGTCCTTTAACTGCTCAAACCAAAACAAAGCCATTTGCGTCAGCAGCTTGCCTTTGCCTGGAATTGGCTCGCTCATGATCACATCAAACGCGCTAATGCGGTCAGATGCGACCATCAAAAGACGGTCTACGCCGACAGAGTAGTTGTCGCGCACTTTGCCGCGTGAGTGCAGTGGCAGACTGGCAATCGTCATACTTAATTCACCACTTGTGAAATCGCACCAGACGCGTATTTGCCAGCAATCACGGACAGCGATTCGGCTTTGATCTTCGAGCCTTGGCCTTCGCAGCCAAACTCTTGGTAGCGCTGCTTGCAAATGCTTTGCGCCGCAGCGCGTGCGGGCTTAAGCCATTCGCGTGCATCAAACTTGTCTGGGTTTTCAAACAAGAACTGCCGCACCGCCGCCGTCATCGCCAAGCGGATGTCGGTGTCGATATTGATCTTGCGCACACCAAACTTGATGGCTTTTTGAATCTCTTCTACGGGCACGCCGTAAGTTTCTTTCATGCTGCCACCGTATTCACGGATCTTGGCGAGCAAGTCCTGCGGCACGCTAGAGCTGCCGTGCATCACCAAGTGCGTATTAGGGATGCGTTTGTTGATTGCCATGATGCGATCAATCGCCAAGATGTCGCCTGTGGGCTTACGCGTGAACTTGTACGCGCCGTGGCTAGTGCCAATCGCAATGGCGAGCGCATCAAGCTGTGTGCGTTTCACAAAATCTGCCGCTTGCTCAGGGTCGGTCAAGAGCTGCTCACGTGTCATAGTCGCATCTGTGCCGTGACCGTCTTCTTTGTCGCCCTTCATGGTCTCTAGGCTACCCAAGCAGCCTAGCTCACCCTCGACCGTCACGCCAAGCTTGTGCGCCATATCGACGACCTTCTTGGTCACATTGACGTTGTATTCGTAACTGGCAATCGTTTTGCCATCGGCCTCAAGGGAGCCATCCATCATCACCGAGCTAAAACCAAGATCAATCGCACCTTGGCAAACCGCAGGGTTTTGCCCATGGTCTTGGTGCATCACGAGTGGAATGTGCGGATACTGCTCCACCGCAGCTTGGATTAAATGCTTGATAAATGCCTCGCCTGCGTATTTACGCGCACCTGCGCTAGCTTGCAAAATCACGGGAGCACCCACTTCGTCTGCCGCCTGCATCACCGCCTGCACTTGCTCTAAATTATTGACATTAAAAGCTGGAATGCCGTATTGGTGTAGCGCCGCGTGATCGAGCAATTGGCGCATGGAGACGAGAGCCATAAAAATCCTAGTAATGAAATGAAACAAAGAGAAGCGCTAATTTTACCGAACATAAAAAAACCGCCCCAAGATTTCTCTTGGAACGGTTTTTTAAGCTTTTTGCTTCAACCAAAAGCGAGAGATAACTCTCGCAATCGATTAGAAACCAACGCGCAAGCCAACACCCATACGTGTACGGTCTTGGTTGCCAGCTGTTGTAGCGTAGCCAGTTGTAGTGGCGAAGCCAGCACCGTCACCAATACGCTCATAACGAGCTGTCAAAGCAGTCGTCTTAGACAAAGCGTACTCATAACCCAAACCTAACAAGCTAGAGCTTGTGCCAAGCAAAGAGTTGTTTGCGCGCTGAATAGCACCCATGAATGTGTTCACGCCCATCACGTAGTTCACAGCCAAAGTTGTTGTCGTACGGTCAGTTGCAACAACACCAGTGGTTGCCACAGCACGGTTGGCTTGCCAACCAGCCATCACAGTTGCTGCACCAAAGTTGTAATTACCAGCCAAAGCAGTAAATGTGTTACGGTTACCAGCAGTAGTAGCGCCAGTACCAGTCGTAGCAGTATTTACGCCAGTAGCGTCTTCAACGTCACGTGTTGCCACGAAGTTGATAGGGCCAGCGTTATACAAAGCAGCCAAGCTGTTCACGCTAGCTTGTTGCTGAGCGCCCAAGCTGGCGTTGTAGTTAGCGGTGGCAGGCGAAGCAGAGGCGTTTTGTGCTTTACGGTTGATAAAGTTAACTTTGAAACCACCAGCAAACGCTGGCGATGTGTATTGCAACGTATTGTCGTTACGAACGTTACCAGTCACAGCAGAACCAGAAGTGGCGCGAAAGCCAGAACCGATGGCGGTGCCAAATGGTTGTGAATAACCATGAGCAGTCAATGCGGTGTTGTTAATCGCACCGAAGCCAACGCGGCCAAAGCCACCAGCCAATGCCAACTCTTGCTCGCCGTTCATGAACGTAGAAGCTGTACCGCTGGTCAAGCCAGTTGCACCACCACCGATGCCGCCAGTAGCAGTCGTTACGTTGGCAGCTGTACCTTGGTTTGCGCCATTGCTTGTAGGCACAAAGTCAGTCTCTGAACGCCATGTAGCTTTCATGCCGCCGCCGAGGTCAGAAGCCACGCGGAAGTTGAGTTGCGAAGTCGATGTCAAGTTACGGTCAACGCCGCCAACTTTTGCACCTTTCATGTCGTACGACACGTAGCCAGCGTCAATGATACCGTCAATAGTGACAGTAGATTGAGCGAAAGCGCCAGTTGCTGCCAAAGCGGCGATAGCAATGAGGGTTTTTTTCATGAGAAATTACTCCAAAATTTAAAAAAGAAACGGAAATCAGAATTGATTTCTCGCCAAACTGACTTCCCGAAAACTGGAAGCTAGGCGTATTAGACGGGAGACGGCCGAATTTTGCAAGGGAAAAGCGGCGTTTTGTGGCAAAGCTGCAACACAAAATGGCTGCGAACAGTGATGGTGGGCCGTGTAGGACTTGAACCTACGACCAAAGGATTATGAGTCCTCTGCTCTAACCAACTGAGCTAACGGCCCTTGCGCTTAAGACTTGGGTGTCCGATTCTAGCCGCCACGCCGTGCTTAGCCCGTTACAGTTAGCGCATGACTCATACAAGCACGACCGCACCCAAGCCTTGGCTACTGCTTTTTGTTGCGATTGCCGCCATTTGGGGCAGCTCCTTCTTGTTTATGCGCGTGGCTGCCGCAGAGTTTGGGGCGCTTCCCACCGCCTGTTTACGTATGGGTATTGGCGCATTGGTGATGCTGCCGCTCTTAGCCTGGCGTGGACTGCTTGGGCAAATGATGACCAATTGGAAGCCAATTTTGCTCATCAGCCTATTCACTTCGGCTATTCCGTTTGCTTGCTTTGCCTTTGCCGTTTTGCACATCACCACAGGTTTATCGGCTATTTTGAATGCCACCTCCCCCATGTTTGCCGCTCTTGTGGCATGGCTTTGGCTGGGGCAGCGCCTGACCGCTGGGCGCGTCGTTGGCATCGTGATTGGCTTTTTGGGTGTCGTTTTGCTGGCGGGCGCGCAGGCGGCGCTCAAAGGCGACGCTATTGGGTTATCCGTTTTGTCGGTTCTGGCGTGTTTATTGGCTGCGTTGTGCTACGGCGCTTCGGGCAATGTCGTCAAGGAGCGCATGCCCCACCTGCACCCGTGGGTGATTGCTGGCGGCACGATGCTAGGCGCAACGCTATGGCTGGCGGTGCCAAGCGCCTTGGCATGGCCCACTGCGACGCCCAGCCACCAAGCCTGGGGCGCGATAGTCGTAGCCGGCGTGGCATGCAGTGCCGTCGCCTTCATGCTGTATTTTGAATTGATGCAGCGCGTGGACATGATCCGCACATCCAGCGTCACCTATCTCATCACGGTGTTCGCTCTTTTATATGGCGTGCTGTTTTTAGATGAACGCATCACGCTTTGGATGCTATTTTGCGGCACAGTGGTGTTAGTGGGAACGGCATTGGCGACGGGGCTGATCTACAAACCCCAGCGCGGTTTGACGGCAAAGGAGTAGTCTTTAGTGGGCACGGCCACGCCCGCTTGGATTCTGAGCGCCGCCGCCAGCGCAATCATGGCACCGTTATCGGTACAAAGCCGAAGCTCTGGATAGTGGACACGGATGCTGCGTTTGGCGCACTCGGTATTGAGTGATTCGCGCAAGTGCTGATTCGCGCCCACGCCGCCTGCCACCACTAGCCTTTGGAGGTCAGAGCCAGCAAGGGCTGCAAGCGATTTTTTAACCAAGCACTCCACAATGGCTGCTTGCGTGCTGGCGGCTAGGTTGACGATTTGCGTCTCGGTCAGCGTCGCATCCCCCACTTCAGCCACATTCGCATCTTTCACTTTTTTCACCGTCGTCAGCACCGCCGTCTTCAATCCCGCAAACGAAAAATCAAGATTGCCGCTGTGCAAGAGCGGACGTGGCAGCTTGTAAGCGGTGGGATCGCCCGCTTCAGCAAGCTTTGCCAGCATAGGGCCGCCAGGGTAATCGAGTCCTAGTAATTTGGCGGATTTATCAAACGCCTCGCCTGCCGCGTCGTCAATGGTTTCGCCCAAGGTCTTGTAGCTGCCCACGCTATCGACTTGCATGAGCTGCGTGTGCCCGCCCGAGACCAAGAGCGCAATAAACGGGAACTGGGGTGGATCAGCGCTTAAAAAAGGACTGAGCAGATGCCCTTCTAAATGATGCACACCCAGCACGGGCTTATCCAGTGCAGCGCCTAGGGCACACGCCGCGCCAGCACCTACCAGCAAAGCCCCCGCTAAACCTGGTCCTTGCGTAAAAGCCACCACATCGACATCCGCAATCGGTCTGCAGGCCTTATCCAGTGTGGCTTGTAGCAGTGGCAACACGCGTCTGATGTGATCGCGACTGGCCAGCTCGGGCACCACGCCGCCATAGGGTTGGTGCATTTTGATTTGGCTGTGCAGCTCGTCCGCCAAAAGCACGGGCGGCAGAATCTGACCCGATGAGTGACCCAGCACTTCGACCAGCGCCACGCCCGTTTCGTCGCAGGAAGATTCAATGCCAAGAATTAGCATAAAGCCTTACTGGATAAGGTTTGTAGGGCATTTTTTAGCTGTTCCAGCACATCATCCCAGCCGCTATCCGTTGTTTGCCTGAAGAGACGCATCCCCTTTGGATACCAAGGCGAGTCCTCTCTACCGTTTAGCCAGCGCCAATCTGTTTCCACACGTGGAATCATCACCCAGCAGGGCACGCCCAGCGCCCCCGCCACGTGCACGATGCCCGTGTCCACGCTGATCACGAGGTCTAGCTCGCTGACCAACGCCGCGCCATCGGCAAAATCTGTCATTTGAGAGCCCCACTCCACTAATGGCTGGTCAGCAGTAGGCGGCGATGTCGCCTGCGTCACCGCTTCGCCCGTTTGCAAGCTCACAAACGAGACGTTTGGCACGTCCCACAGGGGGCGCAGCACAGCTAAGTTCGCTAACGAGCGGTTGTGATCGTTGCCATGCTCGGGGCTACCACGCCAAGTCAGGCCAACTTTGAGCGTGCCAGCAGGCAGTTCATTTTGAATACGTGCCCGCCAAGCCATGCGGGCTGTGGCCTGCGACGTAATGTACGGGATGGGCGCGGGCAAGTTGGCAAGCCGAACGCCCAGCGCATGGGGCAGGCTTTGTCCGTAACACCAATAGTCATGTGCCATCCAAACATCGTTCATATCCTCGACACAAATCACCTCATCAACTTCGGGCACAGTTTGCAAAAGCGTTTTGACAGCGGGCTGGCACAAGATAGTCACGCGCGTCGCACCTCGCGCTTTTAAGGTGGGTACAAAACGCGCAAACATAATCTCGTCGCCATAACCCTGTTCGCGCAGCACCATAATCGACTTGCCCTTTAGCGACTCTCCCGTCCATCTTGGATAGGGCGCGTTGTGCGACATGCGAGGCATCTCATCGTCATTCACCAAATACCGGGCTTCAAAGAGCGCCCAACCCTCCTCGTACCGCCCCAGCGCTAAAAGGAGCGCACCATAGTTCATGCGGCCTTCGCTGAAGCTGGGATTGATCGCCATCATGCGTTTGAAGGCCGCCTCGGACTCTTCAAAGCGCTTCTCCCAGCGCAGCAGCATACCCATGTTGTGATGACTATAAAAGTTGTGCGGCGCATGCTGCACGGTCTGTTGATAAAAAGCCAACGCCTCCGCGCGGCGACCTTGCCCTGTGAACCATCCCCCAAGCGGCCAGTAAACCTCTTCATAGCTTGGTATCAGCTCAAAAATACGCATGAGCAGCGACTCAAATGCAGCCGTATCGCCCATCTCTTTAAACCGCATGGCCGAGGCTAGCATCCACTGCGCGGCAGTATTCAGTTTTTCTTTTTGCTCGCGCAAAAAGTGCAACTCGTGCCCCACAAAATCATCCCAGACGCAAGGCGGATGATCGAAGTGGGCTTTTAGCTCGGCGTGCTCTTTGGCAACGTAGAAACGATTAACCGCATCAAAATAGACAAACTCGTAGCCTGCCGTTAGCAAAATAGGCTCCCAATCGGTGAAATTGGGCGCGGGCGAGCCTGGTAACACGCTCTCCAGCACAATAAGCCAAGGGCGAAAGCGCTCTAAATCGAGTCCGAGTAGCGCATCACGTTCAGCGCCCTCCACGTCAATGCTAAGCAAATGGATCTCGCCAAGAGGGCGCAGCTGCGCTAAAACTTCGGTCAAGGTGCGGACTTGCACGGGATACTGCTCCATCTTCATGTCGTGCTGTGCATAGACTTGGGCAAACCAGGCGTTAATAGTTGCCGCCTGTCCATAGGCCACGGGCTTAAATAGCGTGGTCTCGCCAGCAGTCGCTGCTACCGCTGCATTGATGAGCCCATCTTCTGGACGAAGCGCTTGCCACAGCTCGTTAAAAATCGGTTGCGGCTCTATGGCAATACCCCGCCAGCCCTTGCCATATAAGGCATACGTGTTGCTGTCATCGACTGGGTGCGAGGCGCCCACATCGACGTAGAAGCCTTGCTGGACGTGGCTTAGCGCCCGCACCAGCATCACGTCTTCAAAGTTGCGGGTGTACGAAATCATTTAAGCCACTAAAGCGGTCATCCCAGCGATAACGATGTCTTGCCCTTTGTTTTTCGGCATGCACAAAAGGTTCATGCCCGAGTCATAGACGCTGTAGTCGCGCACCGCAAAATAATCAACGATGGCTTGTTTGTCCGACTTAATCCACTCGATAAAAGCAATCGGACGCTGCGTGCCAAATAACTGCGTACCACCCGCCAAGGCCAACTCCTCCATGCCTTCAATGTCAATTTTGATGATGTCCACGCGCGGCCACGCCATATCGTCTAAGCTCACGGCGCGTACGCTCTCGGTACTCACGCCGCGCTCTTGACCCATAAATTCAGCCTGCTCGTCGGCAAACTCGACGCTGCCATAGCTACTCACTTTGGTGTAGTCCAGCTTAGGAATGGCGATAAACCCCGCCTGATCAGCAATCGCCAAATGGTGCACAAACATGTTTTCAATGCTGTTGAGCGCCACACTGCCGCACACCATATTAAAGATGATGCGCTGCGCCTCAATCGTGATCACCTTACCGCCGCTGGGCTTGAGCGACTGCGCCATCGCCAACGAATAAAGTCCAAAATTAGCGCCAACATCCACAAACACAACGCCAGGCGGCAATAAGTTCGCGATACTTTGCAAGAGCCCAATTTCACCTGCATCGAGTGATCCACCCGTTTTAATGAGCGCATTGGTTTGGTTGGTGTCATAGCGATTCACTAAAACTTGCCCATAAATACTGGGAACAATCATCGTGTAGGGTAAATCAGATGTATTCATATATTGAATTCTAGCGAGGCTAAGGCATCAAACTTGCTTGTGCTAAAAGACTCACACAAGGATTTTGCATGGCATTTCAAATTGATACGGGTTACGCAACGCTAGCTGGCACAAAGGTCATCAACGAAGATTTTTGCGGCGCGATGCTGCCTGATCGCGGCCAAGAAGAAATGGGAGCGATTGCTGCCGTGGCAGATGGCGTGAGCACTGGCGGAATGGGTAAGGAGGCGGCACAAACGACTGTCGTGAGTGTGCTACGCGACTACTTCGGCACGTCCAAAAAATGGGATGCTACCGTCGCACTAGACCGCATCATTGGGGCGCAAAACACCTGGCTTGCCGGCGTCAACCAGCGCCGCCAGCCGCTGCTGGGGCTGACCACACTCACCGCCTTGGTATTGCGCGGCCACACTTACACACTGGCACATGTGGGCGATTCGCGCGCGTATTTGCTGCGCGGCGGCGAACTACGGCAACTGACTCACGACCACATCGTCAATCACCCTGACATGCAGCATCAACTGCTGCGCGCCGTGGGGGCAGAAGACCGCATTGTGGTGGACTACATGCAAGGCGATTTGCAAGTGGGTGATGCATTTTTACTACTCACCGACGGTGTGCATGGCAGCTTGACCAAGCGCCAACTGATGGAGCTTTTAACCGAACCATGGGATAGCCAAGTAGCCTCGCAGGCCATTGTGGATAAGGCTTTGCAAGCAGGCAGCCAGGACAATGTGACGGCCTTAATCGTGCGCGTACTAGGCTTACTAGATGCCACACTAGAAGACGACAGCCACGCGAACAGCCATCTACCCATTCCGCCGCTACTTAAAGTGGGGAACACCATCGACGGCCTCACCGTCACCGCGCCCGTGGCCGATAACGGCATCAATGTTTTGTATCAAGTGCGAAGCCAAAAGAGCGACGATAACGACGATGGGGGCAAACTTTACGCACTCAAAACCCTGCATCCCGCTCGCGCCCATGACAAGGACGAACGCGCGATGTTGGCTCATGAAGGTTGGCTGGCAAAGAACACGCGGCAAGCCGCACATTTAGTGCGTATTCACGCCAAAATTGAAGGGCATACCGAGCGCACCAGCTTTTATTTGCTCTACGACTGGCATGGCGGCGAGACCTTGCAACAAATGCTAGATAAACGGCATCAGCTAGAGATTGACCAAGCCATCCAAGCCGCCATGCAAACACTCAAAGCGCTTGGACTACTGCATCGCCAAGGTGTGATCCATCGCGACATCAAGCCCGCGAATTTGCACTTGGGCGACGACGGCGTGCTGCGCGTGCTTGATCTAGGCGTCGCGCTCAGCGGCAAAGAGCCCGCCTCCATGCGCAAACTGCATGCGGGCACGCCTAGTTACATCAACCCCGAACAATGGTCGGACACCCCCGAGCTACCCGATGCGCAGAGTGATTTATTTGCGCTGGGTGTCACGCTGTATCAAATGCTGACGAATAAGCTGCCTTACGGCGAAGTGCTGCCCTACCAAGCGGCACGCTACCACCGCGATGCCACCAAACCGAGTCGCCACAACCCCAGCATTCCAATGTGGTTAGAGCACGTGGTGTTAAAAGCGGTCGCCAGGGACAAACGTCAACGTTTTGAAACAGCCGAAGAGTTTTTACTTGCCTTAGAGCGAGGCGCCTCCAGGCCATTAACCGCCCCGCAAGCCACCTCTTTATTGGCCCGAGACCCAACCGCCGCATGGAAGCTGGGGCTGGGCATCTCGCTTTTATTTAACCTGATGCTGATCTATTGGTTGTTGTTTTTACCGACTTAACCCCGCGCTCTGCCGCCTTTTTCTGCCCAGGTGCGAGTCCAGCGCAGTTGCATCACGCGTAGCATGAAAAGCATCACCACGGCCAACACAGCAAACAGCATAAAACCGCCCGCATAAGTGCCAAAATGTTGCTTAGAGAAACCCATCGAGGTTGGCACCAAACTACCGCCGAGCGCACCAATTTCGCCAATCATCGAGCCCGCCACCGCCGTGGTGGTTGACCAGCGTAGTGGCACCAGCTGAAACAGCGCACCGTTTCCAGCGCCCAGTGCTGCAAAACAAAGCATGACTAAAAGCGTCGTCGCAGGCAATGAGCCTGTGGCAAAACTGCACATCACCAGCGTGATCGCCACAATGACCAAAACAGCGGTCAATGTATTGATGCCGCCAAAGCGATCTGAAATCCAGCCGCCAAACACGCGCAGTGCCGCACCCATAAAGGCTGCCAGCATGGTCAGCTGCCCTGCCTGCACCTTGCTCACACCGAATTGGTCGTAGTAATAGGTTGGCAAAAAGGACGCTAGGCCAATGAACCCACCAAACGTAACAACATAGATCAAGCTGAAAGCCCAGCCGTCTTTTTCAAACAAACAAGCAATGTGCTGGCGAAAGGTCGCGTGTTTGTCTAAATCATCGGGCTCTTTTGCCATCAAGCTCACCACCAAAAAAGGCACGATCACAGAGATAGCCGCAAAGCCGTACACCGTCGTCCAACCGTAGGCCTGCGCTAGCGGCGGCGCGACCAGCACACAAATCGCCGTGCCCACATTACCCGCACCCACAATGCCCATGGCAAGACCTTTGTGCTTAGGCGGGAAAGAGCCCGACCCTAGTGACATCGCGACGCCAAAGCTTGCGCCCGCAACGCCTAAGAGCACGCCCATGGCGAGCAAGTCATTAAAGCTTTTAACGAAAAAATAACCGAACGACATCGCGGCAGCAATGAGCGCCATTTCAATCAAAGTTGCGTTTTTGCGCCCCACGTATTGCGACATCAGCCCCAGCGGGAAACGCATCAAAGCGCCCGCAAAAATAGGAATCGACAGCATCAAACCTTTTTGCTGTGGGGTGAGATGAAACTCCTCAGAAATAAACGGTGCCATCGCACCATTTAAGACCCAAATAAAAAATGAATAGGTGAAATAAAAGAACGCCGCAAACAGCGTGGGCGCGTGGCCGCTTTTTAAAAATCCCTTGAATCCCGACATGGCTAATCCCTTTGTTGAAGTAACGAATGCCTTCACTCAAGCGAATTTCGTGCCAGCAAAAAAACTGGCACGGTGGTTGCTAAGGAATAAGGGTTAGCCCCTATCACCCGTTTTAAGGAAACGACATGAATCTCTCTAGTAACATCACACTTTCACGCAGATCACTATTAGCCAAAGGCTCGCAGGCCATAGCGGGCGTGGCACTGCAAGCATCGCCCTTGCTGAGTGGCTTTGCTTATGCGCAAGGCTCGGACGCGCCAGAGAAGAAAGAGATTCGTATCGGCTTTATTCCACTCACCGACTGCGCCAGCATCGTGATGGCTTCGGTTTTGGGTTTAGACGTGAAGCATGGCGTGAAGTTTGTGCTTGACAAGCAAGCCTCGTGGGCGGGTGTACGTGACAAGCTCATTTCAGGTGAGCTCGATATGGCACACGCCTTATACGGCCTCGTTTACGGCACGCATTTGGGCGTGGGGAGCACCAAAAAAGATATGGCCGTTTTGATGACTTTGAACCACAATGGGCAAGCCATCACGCTATCTAAAAAGTTGGCTTCAAGCGGAGCCATTGATGGCGCATCACTCGCCAAGTTGCTCAAGACGGATAAGCGTGACTATACGTTTGCGCAAACCTTCCCCACAGGCACGCACGCCATGTGGCTCAATTACTGGTTAGCCTCTAACGGCATTGACCCCATCCGCGACGTGAAGAACATCACCGTGCCACCACCGCAAATGGTCGCCAATATGCGTGTGGGCAATATGGACGGCTACTGTGTGGGCGAGCCATGGAATCACCGCGCGATTGCGGACGGTATTGGCATTACCGCCATCACCACGCAAGATATTTGGAAGGATCACCCCGAAAAAGTGTTGGCAACCCAAGGCGACTTCGCCAAGAAGTACCCTAACACGTGCCGCGCCGCGATTGCTGCCGTTTTAGAAGCTGGCAAATGGATTGACGCCAGCCTTGTCAACAAAAACAAAATGGCCGAAACCATTGCCGATAAGTCCTACGTGAACACCAGCGTAGACGTGATTAACCAACGCATTTTGGGGCGTTACCAAAACGGTCTGGGCAAGACCTGGGATGACGCCAATCACATGAAGTTTTACAACGATGGCGCGGTGAACTTCCCGTATCTGTCCGACGGCATGTGGTTCCTCACGCAACACAAGCGCTGGGGCTTGGTCAAGGAGCACCCCGACTATTTGAACGTGGCCAAGCAAATCAATCAAGTCGATCTCTACAAATCAGCCGCAACTGCCGCAAAGGTCAGTCTGCCAAAAGACGTGCTGCGCACCTCCAAACTACTGGACGGCGTGGTGTGGGATGGCAAAGACCCCCGCAAGTATGCGGATGGATTCAAGATCAAAGCGTAGTCCCAAGCAAACAGGTGCCAAGCATGACCCCGATCCAACTTAAAACAAGGGCGCTAGCGCAAGCGGCTCTCCCGCCCCTACTCGGCTTTGCCATGCTGGTGTTGATCTGGCAGATCATTGCCAGCCAAAGCGGGGGCACATTCCCCACGCCCCATGCCACACTAGAGCAAGCCATCACGGTGTTTAGCGATCCGTTTTATCGCAAGTCCATTAACGACCAAGGCATTGGCTGGAATGTGCTCTCATCCCTTCGCCGTGTGGCGCTGGGCTTTGGCCTCGCGGCACTGGTCGGCATACCGCTTGGATTTGCGATTGGGCGCAGCACCTTTATCAATCGGATGCTCAATCCCATTATTGGGCTCTTGCGCCCTGTATCACCACTGGCGTGGCTGCCGATTGGATTACTCGTCTTTAAAGGTGCAAATCCTGCCGCTATTTGGACCATCTTTATTTGTTCCATTTGGCCCATGGTGATTAACACCGCCATTGGCGTGCAGCGCATCCCCAGCGATTATTTAAACGTCGCCAAGGTGCTGGATTTATCGGAATGGAAGATTTTTAAAACCATTTTGCTGCCCTCCACCTTGCCTTACATGCTGACAGGCGTTCGCCTCGCCGTTGGCACCGCATGGCTGGTCATTGTGGCAGCGGAAATGCTGACAGGCGGCGTGGGCATTGGCTTTTGGCTATGGGACGAGTGGAATAACCTGAACGTCAAAAACATCATCATTGCCATCTTCATGATTGGCGTGGTGGGACTGGCGCTCGAATTTTTACTCATCAAACTAGCCAGCGCATTTACCTACGAGGAAACAGCAGCATGAGAACGTCATACGACCTGCAGAACGAAAAATTTTTGGATATCCACAATGTATGGCAAATTTTCCCAACCGCGAAAGGGCCGTTCACGGCGCTGCAAAACGTCAATCTTTCTATCGCCAAAGGCGAGTTTGTCAGTCTCATTGGGCACTCAGGTTGTGGCAAATCAACCTTGCTGAACCTGATTGCAGGCCTGACGCTGCCAGCCAGAGGAGGTTTGCTATGCGCCAACCGCGAAATCACCAAGCCTGGCCCCGAGCGCGCTGTCGTGTTCCAAAATCACTCCTTGCTACCTTGGCTCACTTGCTTTGACAACATCTATCTGGGGGTTGAGCGCGTCTTTGGTGCAACAAACTTGGTGTCGCGCCGCGAGACGGGGCAGGACGGCGAGAGCAAAGCTAGCCTCACGGCACGCACCGATGCGGCGCTCGCCATGGTGGGCTTGCAGCACGCACGGGATAAGCGTCCACATGAAATTTCAGGCGGCATGAAGCAACGCGTGGGCATTGCCAGAGCGCTTGCCATGGAGCCACAAGTGCTTTTGATGGATGAGCCTTTTGGTGCGCTGGATGCACTGACCCGCGCCAAGCTACAAGACGAGCTGCTGACCATTGTGGAGGCCACAGGCAGCACCGTAGTCATGGTCACCCACGACGTGGATGAAGCCGTCCTACTATCTGACCGCATTGTGATGCTGACCACGCCCACAGCGGACAAAGCCGCGACCATAGGTAAGATTTTGGAAGTGAATCTGCCAAGACCACGCGACCGTGTGCATTTGGCGGGTGATCCCTATTACCAAAAAGCGCGCAAATCAGTGATCGACTTTTTGTACGCCAAATAAGCGCCATAGCCCCATCAACTTGCACCATAAATGTGACATGGCACGAAGATTGCTTCATTCTTTGTGCAAAGGAATATAAGCATGAACAAGAAGCAGAAGTTAGTTTTAGTGGGTAACGGTATGGCGGGGGTACGCACCGTTGAAGAGGTCCTCAAGTTAGACGCGAACAAATACGACATTACGGTGTTTGGCTCTGAGCCGCATCCCAACTACAACCGTATCTTGCTTAGCCCCGTACTGGCGGGCGAGCAAACGGTGGACGAAATCATTCTGAACACCTTTGAGTGGTACACAGAGAACAACATTACCCTGCATGCGGGCAAAAAAGTGACCAAGGTGGATCGTGTGCGCCGCGTCGTGATTGCGGATGACGGCCAAGGCGGCGTGATTGAAGCGCCGTATGACCGCTTGCTGCTTTGCACGGGCTCGAATCCGTTCATGCTGCCGATTCCTGGCAAAGATTTAGATGGCGTGCTGGCTTACCGCGATATTGCGGATACCAACGCCATGATTGAGGCGGCTAAAAAATACAAAAAAGCCGTCGTGATTGGTGGTGGCTTGCTGGGCCTAGAAGCGGCTAACGGCCTCATGCTGCGCGGCATGGAGGTGACCGTGGTGCATGTGCTGCCCTGGATTATGGAGCGTCAACTTGACGAAGTGGCGGCTGGACTCTTGCGCGGTTCGCTAGAGAAACGCGGTCTCAAGTTCATGCTGGGTGCAAACACATCTGCACTTATCGGCAATGCCGATAACGGTAAGTCTGGGCGCGTATCAAAAATCACCTTCAAAGATGGCACTGAACTCGATACTGATTTAGTCGTGATGGCGGTGGGTATTCGCCCGAACACGGAACTCGCCGAATCCATGAACATCCACTGCAATAGGGGCATTGTGGTGACCGACACACTGCAAACCGTGACCGATGCCCGCATCTACGCGGTCGGTGAATGCGCATCGCATCGCGGTATTGCCTATGGTCTGGTTGCACCGTTATTTGAACAAGCACGCGTAGCAGCCAACCATTTGGCGGAACTGGGCATTGGTCGTTACACGGGTTCAATGACTTCGACCAAGCTCAAAGTGACGGGCATTGATTTGTTTAGCGCGGGCGACTTCACAGGCAACGACGAGACAGAAGAAATTGTCATGTCCGACCCAGGCGATGGCGTGTACAAAAAACTAGTCATTAAAGACAACAAACTCATTGGCGCGTGCTTGTACGGCGATACGGTCGATGGCTCTTGGTATTTCAAACTACTGCGCGATGGGCGCGATGTGTCCGACATCCGCGACAAACTGATGTTTGGTGAGTCCAACATTGGTGACGTGGGACATGCAGGTGCAACATCGGCCGCTTCTATGCCTGACTCGCAAGAGGTTTGCGGTTGCAATGGCGTGAACAAGGGCACGATTTGCAAAGCGATTAAAGAAAAAGGTTTGTTCACACTAGACGAAGTGCGCAAACACACCAAAGCCAGCGCGTCCTGCGGATCGTGCACAGGCTTGGTTGAGCAAATTTTGATGTTTACGGCTGGCGGCGATTACTCCGCCACACCCAAGCTCAAAGCCATGTGCGGCTGTACCGATCATGGTCATCAAGCCGTGCGCGATGCGATTGTCAAAAACAAATTGCTCTCCATTCCTGACGTGTACAAATTCATGGAGTGGCGCACACCCAATGGCTGCGCGTCTTGCCGCCCAGCGGTCAACTATTACCTAATTAGCTCATGGCCTAAAGATGCCAAGGACGACCCACAAAGCCGCTTTATCAACGAGCGCTCACATGCCAATATCCAAAAGGATGGCACCTACTCGGTGATTCCGCGAATGTGGGCGGGCGAGACGACGAGCAGCGAGCTACGCCGCATTGCGGACGTGGTAGATAAATACCAAATCCCCACCGTCAAAGTGACTGGCGGGCAACGTATTGACTTACTTGGCGTGAAAAAAGAAGATCTGCCTGCGGTTTGGCAAGACATCGGGATGCCCAGTGGTCATGCGTATGCCAAGGCGCTACGCACAGTCAAAACCTGCGTGGGTAGCGAATGGTGCCGCTTTGGCACACAAGACTCCACGCAAATGGGCAAAGATTTAGAGCGCGCCATGTGGCGTATGTACGCGCCGCACAAAGTCAAATTTGCCGTCAGCGGTTGCCCGCGCAATTGCGCCGAAGCCGGTATTAAAGACGTAGGCATCATCGGTGTGGACAGCGGCTGGGAAATGGTCATTGCAGGCAACGGTGGCATCAAAACCGAAGTCGCGCAGTTCTTTACCAAGCTTAAAACCAGCGAAGAAGTGCTGGAGTACACGGGCGCGTTTATGCAGCTCTACCGCGAGGAAGGCTGGTACTTGGAGCGCACCGTGCATTACGTCGGCCGCGTCGGTATGGACTATGTGAAAAAGAAAATCTTGGAAGACCACGAAGGTCGCAAAGCGCTGTGGGAGCGTCTGCAGTTTGCGCTAGATGGCGAACCCGATCCTTGGTTTGAGCACAACAAGGCGGCTGTCGATATTCGGCAGTTTGAGCCGCTCGCGCTGGCATGAGAGTTGGGCATGAAACGTAGACATGTTTTACTAGCCAGCGTGGCTGCAGGCCTCTCTGGTATTGGCTTAGCGCAGGTTGTCAATCTAAACGATGCCATTAACAAGGCAGGTCGCCAGCGCATGCTTTCTCAGCGCATGGCGAAGGGTTATATGGCGCTTGGACAAGGTGTGCTCCCCTCCGACGCAGAGAGAGCCTTGGCGACTTCAATGGCGTTGTTTGATCGGCAGCTCGTCGAACTGAAGGCGTTTGCGCCCACACCTGACATCAAAGCAACCTATCAGCAGTTAGAGGCCAAATGGAGTGAGTACAAAGGCGTGCTCGTAGGTGCAAAGCCAGATGCAAAAGGGGCCGCCAGCGTGATGTCGATCAGCAATGCCGTGCTGCAACTTGCCAACCAAGGTACTGTGCAGTTAGAAAAAGCGTCAAACAAACCCGTGGGCAAATTGGTCAACATCGCAGGTCGCCAGCGCATGCTCAGTCAGCGTATAGCGTCGCATTATTTGGCGGCCAGTTGGAATGTGGGAGCAGCAAACGCCAAAGCAGAAATGCTCAAAGCGCAAGATGAATTTTTGCTCGCACACGACACCTTAGCCAAAGCGCCTGA
This sequence comes from Comamonadaceae bacterium, assembly GCA_025352965.1. Taxonomy (GTDB): domain Bacteria; phylum Pseudomonadota; class Gammaproteobacteria; order Burkholderiales; family Burkholderiaceae_C; genus JASGCK01. Next base: position 22,278 of record JANXRP010000103.1, on the reverse strand, counting down.
GAATACCGAACGTATTGCTGGCGAGCTTGTGCTCGCCCAGCAGCAGTTTGTTTTCTTTCAAGCGGCTTTGCAAAACTTGCAGGTCGGACATGCCAGCCAAGCACGCATGAGCGATGTTTTTCAAACCAGCGAACGCATCTTGCAAGTGATGGATAACATCACCAATCTTTATTCCAAAATTGTTTAATTTATGACTAGCTCCCCCACCGCCACTTTTCACCGTATCTGCCAAGTCAACGACATCCCCGTTTTAGGCGCACGCGTCGTCAAACGGACAGGTCAAATCGACATCGCTATTTTTAGAAATGACCAAGACAAAGTCTTTGCGGTGCTTGATAGCTGCCCGCACAAAGGCGGCCCACTCAGCCAAGGCATTGTGCACGGCGAGAGCGTGACTTGCCCGCTTCACTCGTGGAAGATTGGTCTGACCGATGGCGAAGCGCAAGCACCCGATGTGGGCTGCACCAAGCGTTTTGATGTGAAGATCGAGGACGGGTATGTCCACGTTGCTATCTAAGGTCATCCCGATTCACGATTCATTGAAGTCGGAAGTTAAATCGACCTGCCCCTACTGCGGCGTGGGTTGCGGGGTCATTATTGAAACAGAAGGATCAGGATCCGATGCGCAAATCGTCGGCGTCAAAGGCGATCCCGATCACCCCGCCAACTTTGGACGGCTGTGCAGCAAGGGATCGACGCTTCATCTGACAGCCAGCACGGCGGTCAACATGCAGACGCGGCTGCGCTATCCCATGCTGCGCGAATCTCGTGCTGTGCCGCAATCTCGCACATCATGGGATGCGGCGCTTGGTCACGCCAGCTCTCGCTTCACCAACATCATTGCCGCGCACGGCGTGGATGCTGTGGGTTTCTACATTTCGGGGCAATTGCTAACCGAAGACTATTACGTCTTCAATAAACTCGCCAAAGGTTTGATTGGCACGAACAACATCGACACGAATTCGCGCCTTTGCATGAGCAGCGCGGTTGCGGGCTACAAGCAAAGTTTGGGCGCGGATGCGCCGCCCGCTTGCTATGACGATGTGAACCATGCGGATTGCATCTTTATTGTCGGATCGAACACTGCGTTTGCACATCCTGTTTTGTTTAGACGCATAGAAGACGCAAAGATTGCCAATCCAAACTTAAAAATTATTTTTTGCGATCCACGCCGCACAGATACCGCCGAATTAGCCGATCTGTATTTGCCGATTCAGCCTGGCACCGACGTGATGTTGTTTAACGGCATGCTGCACATCATGCTCTGGGAAGGCTGGCTGGATAAGGCCTTCATCGATGCACACACCAATGGTTTTGATGATTTGAAAGCGCTGGTGCGTGATTGCACGCCCGAGTTGGTTGCAGAAATCTGCGGCATCCGCAAGGAAGATTTGTTCACTGCTGCGAAGTGGTTTTCAACCTCCAAAGCGACGCTCTCGCTGTATTGCCAAGGATTGAATCAATCAACCAGCGGCACGGCAAAAAATACGGCGCTTATCAATTTGCATTTAGCAACGGGACACATTGGCAAAGCAGGCGCAGGTCCGTTTTCGCTCACAGGTCAGCCCAACGCCATGGGTGGGCGCGAGGTGGGTGGCTTATCGAACCTGCTCTCGGCGCACCGCGATATGGCAAACGCGGGGCATCGCTTGGAAGTCGAGCAACTATGGGGCTTAGACAAGCTAGGGCTGCAAGTGCCAGCCAAACCTGGGCTATCGGCCGTAGAGTTGTTTGAAGCGGCAGCAGACGGGCAAATCAAAGCGCTGTGGATTGCCTGCACCAACCCGATGCAGTCCATGCCTGATGTGAAGACCGTGCGCCGTGCACTAGAGCGCGCCGAATTTGTCGTGCTGCAAGAAGCGTTTGCGACCACAGAGACAGCCCTGTTTGCTGATTTGCTGCTGCCCGCCACAACGTGGGGCGAAAAGCATGGGACGGTGACCAATAGCGAGCGCCGCATCACGCGCGTGCGCGCCGCTGTGCCGCCGCTTGGCGAAGCGCGGCATGATTGGCAAATTGTGTGTGATTTTGCCAATCATCTAAGTTCCCCCCAAGCGCGAACAGTCCATATGGCCTACACCTCGCCCGAAGAAATTTGGCTGGAACACCGCGAGTCCACACGCGGGCGCGATTTAGACATCACGGGTCTATCGTACGCCATACTGGACGTGGCTCCCCAGCAATGGCCCTTTAGCATGAACTCCGCAGAGTCCAGCCCATCTGGCCTAGCGAGGCTCTATGAAGATGGCATCTTCCCCACACCCGATGGCAAAGCACGCTTTATCTCTAAAGCCTACAAGCCCACTTTTGATGTGCGCGAATCACGCTTTCCATTTAGTCTGACCACAGGCCGCCTGCGCGATCAATGGCATGGCATGAGCCGTACTGGCGCGCTTGGCAGACTCTTCGGTCATGTGCCAGAACCCACCGTGCAAATGAACGAACAAGACATGGTGCGCCGTGGCCTTAAAGCAGGCGAGCTGGTTCACGTCACATCCAAGCGCGGCTCGATTGTTTTGCCCGTGCAAGCATCGCCTGAAATTGGTATGAGTGGCGCCTTTATCGCCATGCACTGGGGTGGTCAATTTTTGAGTGGCAGAGGAAATAACGGCGAGCCGCTCTTGGGTGTGAATGCACTCACCACATCAGCGTTTTGCCCCGACTCTAAGCAGCCCGAGCTCAAACATGCCGCCGTCAAAATTTTGAAGGCTGAGTTGCCGCAAGCCTTGTTGGCTATGGCTTGGCTACCTGTAGATGCAGCGCACACAGCGAGGGCTGAACTCCAAAAATTGATGGGCGGATTTGACTTCACGTCCTTAGTGCCCTTTGGTCAGGAAGCCATTGGAGAGTCACGTAGCGGCTTATTATTCCGCGCCTCCAGCCAATACGCACCTGCATTTGAGCTGTTAGAAAAGATCGAAGCAATCTTGCAACTGACTACGCCCTCAGCACTACGCTATCGCGACAAAAAAAACGATCAGTACCGCGTTGCCTTGATGCAAGGTGAGCAAATCAAAGGCTTTCTACTTGCAGGCGATGCATCTTCTGGCGCATGGATGCAAACGCTGTTGCAAGAGGATTTAAGTGCGGCTGCGTTTCGCCGTCGCTTGCTACTGCCAAGCCCAACCGCCCCAGAAGGTGCTCCAGCCAAGGCGGCGCAAGTCTGTAGTTGTTTGAATGTGAGCGCGGACAGCATCACAAAATGCCTCCAGCAAGCAACAGGCGATGAGGCCGCGCGCCTAGCGCAATTGCAAGGCACGCTCAAGTGCGGCACACAGTGCGGCTCGTGCGTTCCAACACTCAAACGCATGGTGAGAGAAAATGCTACTTTATGAGCATTGCACACTACATCAAAGAAATTGGCCGAGGCAAGGAAGGCGCTCGCTCGCTGACGCGCGCGCAAGCGGCTGATTTATTTGGCTTGGTCTTAGATAGTGCCGTCAGCGATTTAGAAATTGGCGCGTTTTGCCTCTCGATGCGGATTAAGGGTGAAACGACGGACGAACTCATGGGGTTTATTGATGCGGCAGAAGCGCGAATCAACAACGAGGCTCTGCAGGCCATATGGGATAAGGCTTCCAGCAGACCCATTGTGGTGATCCCCAGCTATAACGGCGCAAGAAAATTACCGCTGCTCACCCCATTGCTTGCCCATCTATTGGCTAAAAATGGATGCGACATTTTGGTTCACGGCATGGACGAAGGTATGGGCAACCGAGTCACAAGCGCTGCTTTGTTTGCGCAGCTGCCACCGCATCCAAGCATTCACTACCTCTCGATTGCCAAGTTATCACCTGCGCTTAAAAAATTGCTTGATGTCCGCAAAGTGGTTGGGCTGCGCAACAGCGCCCACAGCGTTGTGAAGCTGATTAACCCTTTTCGCAACCAAGCATCTGTGCGCTCGGTGGATATGCGCTCGGTTTTAGTGACCAGCTACACGCATCCTGAATACTTTGTCTCGATGAACGAGACGCTAGCAGGCCTCAAAGCGACAGCCCTTTTGCTGCGTGGCACCGAGGGTGAGGCCGTTGCTGACCCACGCCGCACGCCTGTGATGACGGGACTCATCTCTGGCACAGCCGTGGTCTTGCAAGAGATGCAGCATGGCTCCATAGATACATTGCCGCTACTACCCACCACCACAGATGCTGCCATCACCGCCAGCTATATTCAATCGGTTCTAGCTGGCAATCAGATCGTCCCAGCGCCGATTGCTTTGCAGGTTCAACATATTTTGAAACTCTTATGAACAGCTCACTTCACCTCTCCAATATGTCAAAAGGATCGGTCACGTTAGTCGGCGCAGGTCCTGGCGACCCTGAATTACTCACGCTCAAGGCAGTCAAAGCAATTGCTGCTGCCACGGTCATTTTGGTTGATGATTTGGTCAATGACGAAATCCTTGCGCACGCTAACTCTAACGCTCGTGTTGTGTATGTCGGCAAGCGCGGCGGCTGCAAATCGACGCCGCAAGCCTTCATCGAAAAGATGATGGTTGCTGAAGCCAAAAATGGCGAGTGCGTCGTACGTCTTAAAGGCGGCGACCCACTTATTTTTGGCAGATCAGGCGAAGAAATAGCTGCGCTCAAAAAAGCAGGCATTGCATGCACCGTGGTCAATGGCATCACGGCTGGCTTGGCTGCTGCCAACAGCATGCAAATACCACTCACACACCGTGATCATGCACATGGCGTGGTGTTTGTCACGGGTCATGCCGCGCCTAGTGGCGCGCAAACGGATTGGGTAGCGCTTGGAAAAATGGCAAGCGAGCTTAAGCTCACACTCGTAATTTATATGGGTGTGAGTCATGCGGATGAGATTCAAAATGGCCTACTCGCACACAGTCCTTTTGACACGCCTGTTGTTTTAATTCAAAGCGCGAGTACGACAAACGAGCGGCATGTGCGCACGCAATTGTGCGAACTCACACGCGCTATGACGGCTGAGGCACTACAGAGCCCGCTCATTATGGTGATTGGTGATGTTGCCAAATTAGCAAAAATGCAACTAATGGCAGCTGTCAGCTCCGAGCAAGATGGCTATAATTCTCGATTGGTCGCTTAAACGATCAATTTCCGGAAATTGTTTAACCTCTTCTTTTAAGGATACTGACATGAACAAGTCACTCGTTTTGGCCGCTTTGATTGCTGCCGCTGCTCTCGCCGCTTGCGGCAAAAAAGCTGAAGCACCTGCTGCTCCAGCTCCTGCTGCAGCTCCTGCTGCTGACGCATCTGCTGCAGCTCCTGCTGCCGCGCCAGCCGCTGCAATGGACGCTGCCAAAGGCGCTGCCGATGCTGCCAAAGGTGCTGCTGACGCTGCTAAAGGCGCAATGGACGCTGCTAAAGGTGCTGCTGGCGCCGCTAAAGACGCAATGAAGAAGTAATCTCTTCTCTGCACTTTAAAAACCACCTTCGGGTGGTTTTTTTACGCCTGTAGCCAATCAAATCCCGACTCAGCATCGGCAATCTTGACCTCATACGTAAAGCCCTCTTGACAAGAGGCAATCGCGCTGCGTACTAAGTCAGGACGGTTGTTTTGCTCACTCAAATGTGCCGCCACCACATGGCGCAGACCTTGATGGGATATGGTTCGCAAAAGATTAGCCGCTTGCATGTTACTCAAATGCCCATAGCCACCCGCAATGCGCTGCTTTAAAAAAGGGGGGTATTTGCTTGTACGCAGCATCGCTTCGTCGTGGTTGAATTCCAGCACCACCGCATCCAAATTTTGCATCTGCTTTGCCGCATAAGGTGTTGCATGCCCCAAGTCTGTCAACAATCCAAAATGTTTCTCGCCATCGGTCACGGTTAATTGCAGTGGTTCTTTAGCGTCGTGCGCGACGGTAAACGGTGCGATGAGTAAATCACGTACCGTAATGCCCTCGCCGTCAACGGCAAAGCAAATGTGCCCATTCAAGTCTGGGCTACCAATCGCCATAAATGTGCCTCGACTCATCCAAACGGGAATGCGCTCTTGCACAGCAAGTTGACGGGCACAACCCACATGGTCGCTGTGCTCATGTGTGACAAAAACGGCATCAATATCGTTAAACGCAAGACCACGCTTAGCAAGGCGCTCGTCTAAATGTTTGTATGGCATACCGCAGTCAATCAAAAGCCGTGTTAGCCTGTTGCCTGATGTCGTCTCGACAAGAGTAGCATTACCCGAACTACCACTGCCTAAGCTACAAAAACGCAAAACAGTCCCGCGCTACTTCAGATCGTCGAGCAAGACTTTGAGGATGTTTTTAGCATCCGCCGTATTGAGCACTCTGCCCGACATATCGGCCACGCGCACGCGCGTTTTACTCGTTTCATTCATCAAAAGTATTTGGTATTTTTGCAATGACTCTTTGGATTTGGCGCCAAACATGCGCGCTAAAAATCCAGGCTGGTTCTTTTCTGCATCAGGCTCAACGTAGCGCACAAAATAAATACCTTTGCTGCGGTCGCGGTCTTCGACCGTGAAATTGGTGCGGTCAAGGCTTAGCCCTACTCGGCGCCAAGCTTGGTCAAAAGTATCGCTCAGCACAAGGCTGCTTTGTGCGGCATCTTGCTCGATGTTGGCACGTGCCGCCACTGGCGCTACGGCAACAATTTTAGGCAAATTGAGCGCCGCATCCGCCGCCTCTTGTGCACCGCCAAGACGCACCATCAAGCGCTTTAAAAATTCGACCTCTAATTCGGGGTCCACTGGACGCGGCTTCCACACAAGAGTGGTACGGGCTTCATTGGCGTAATCTTCAAACAAGCCCCGATGACTGATGTAAATTTCGCTACCACCATTCGCGGTGCGCTCTAGGCGCGTACGGTATTTGTCGCGCTCATTCGTAGAGAACAAACCGTCGAGCACTTTGCCCAAATATTTGCGAATACCGTCTTGCGGCAACTTGGCACGGTTCTCATTCCAATCCGTCTCCATAATACCCAAATTGGGCTGGTCGACAATGATCGTTAGACCGTTATCAGTCCAAAACTTTTTAATCTCATCCCATAATTTTTCTGGTGCTCGCGCAGAGATCAACCAGCGCTGCGTACCGTCACGCACCACCCGTACATCACCAAGCATATTGACTGCTGTGGCATTTGCCGTGGCTGTGGAGGCTGCTACGGCATTGGCTTGAAAAGCGCTTGCGTTGGCTGCACCACTAAGCGGGACGGATGTTTGCGAATTCTTTGTCAGTAACGACAAATCTGGTGGCACTTCCAGCGTTGGCGTTTGTTTGCCCTGTGATTTGTAATCCACCTTATTACCATCAAATGTGGTCGAGCACGCCGTTAAAGCAAGCGCCGTCACCGCCATCCAAAGTTTCAGTTTCATCATCAGTCTTTCAAAATGCCACTGATCCGCATGGCTTGCTCGACGAGCAGTTGCGACGCAGAGGTGAGTGTCGTCATCGGTAGGCGCATCGCGCCGCCGCAAAGCCCCATGCGAGCCGCCGCCCACTTCACAGGAATCGGATTGGCCTCAACAAACAAATGCTTATGTAGTGGCATCAGTTCAAACTGCAAGCGCATCGCAGTCGCCGCATCACCGCTAACTGCTGCCATGCACAGTTCGTGCATTTTGCGCGGCGCAATATTGGCCGTCACGCTAATGTTGCCTTGTCCTCCGCACAGCATGAGCGCCACGGCAGTTGGATCATCACCTGAATAAATGCCGAAGTTTTTAAGTCCACGTTCGCGCACAGCTTTAATCAGCCACTGCGCGCGCTCGATATTGCCTGTCGCTTCTTTGATGCCCACAATGCCATCGACCTCGGCCAAACGCATCACCGTGTCGTGCGCCATATCGGCCACCGTACGACCTGGCACGTTGTACAGGTACATCGGCAGCGCCACGCTCTCGATAATTTTTTTGAAATGCAAGTACTGACCTTCTTGCGTCGGTCGGTTGTAGTACGGCACCACTTGCAGCTGCGAATGCGCACCAACCTTTTGGGCGTACCGTGCCAGCTCAATCGCCTCGGCGGTTGAGTTCGCTCCGCAGCCCGCCATGATGGGAACAAAGCGCTCGGTGTGTTTGGCGGCTTGCTCAACCGATACGCGAATAATTTCGCAGTGCTCCTCCACATTCACGGTCGGAGATTCGCCCGTCGTTCCCACGACGCCGATGCAATCTGTTCCTTCGGCGATGTGCCAATCCACCAGCTTGCGCAAACCCGCATAGTCAACACTGCCGTCCTCCAGCATGGGAGTAATGAGTGCAACGATACTGCCTGTGAGGGGCTGTGATTGAAGCGAAGAAGGTGTCATAAATGAAATCTAAGTAAGTCCGAAGAAGCCAACATTTTACCTGCCCGCTTAACAGCCACAATGCGCTGCACAAAGCGATCTGGCGCTGTCAAAAACCCCTCCTCATAGGCGATCACGTGCAAATCTGCGCATAGCGATAACAATTCTTTACTGTTAAGCAGAAAGTCTGGCCGCGAGGGCTTGCCCACCATCTCATTGCCCACGGCAAAGGTCTCGTAAATCAAAATGCCGCCATCTTTCAAGCTGGCTAGCAATTTTGGAAAGACGGGGCGCCACAGATAGTTGGTCACCACCACTGCATCAAAGGTTTCACCGCTGAGAGGCCAAGGCGCATTTTCGATATCTGCTTGCACCATACGCACGTTTGGCGAATGTGCTTGCACGGCTTGCAGCGCTTCGTCTGATATATCCAGCGCCGTCACGGCGCAACCCCTATCCGCAAAGAATTTAACGTGTCGACCTGCCCCACAGGCCACATCCAGTATGGCTTGCGAGGGCATGACCCAATGCGCAAAGCGAGTTACCCATAGCGATGGCGCGCTCAGGGCAAGATGCGTCGTCACGAAAAACAAAACCAAATTTGATTGGCCGTCGTCACGATGAAATCGGGGTTTGCATAAGCACTCAGCACGAGCAACAGTACGCCTGCGGCTAGCGCTAGCCAGCTTATTTTTTTAAATGAAGGCTTAACTAATAACTTTGGCACGCGCAATTTCCACTTCCTTCACTGGCAAATTAATCAACGCCGCAAACACGCCCAGCGCAATCGCCAATTGCCAGACGATGTCGTAGCTGCCCGTGCGGTCATACAAATAACCGCCCAGCCACACGCCCATAAACGAGCCAACTTGGTGGCTCATAAACACAAAGCCACCCAGCATCGATAAATGCGCTACGCCAAAAATCTGCGCCACCGTCGCGTTGGTGGGCGGCACGGTCGATAGCCACAGCAAACCCATCACAGCAGAGAAGATATACACGCTCATAGGCGTGAGCGGTGCAACCAAGAAAATCGTAATCACCACCGCACGCGCCGCATAAATAAACGACAAAATGTGCCGCTTGGGCATGCGCTGTCCAAGCACCCCCGCCGCATAAGTGCCAAACACATTGAAGAGACCAATCAACCCCAGCGCATACGCAGCCACCTCAGGCGAGAGACCCTTGTCTTTCAAATAGCTGGGCATATGCACGCCAATGAACACCACTTGAAAGCCACAGACAAAATAGCCCGCCATAAGGAGTTGAAAGCTGGGGTACTTAAAAGCTTCTTTGAGTGCTTGCACAATCGACTGATCACGCGCAGGCGCTTGCCCACCCGCAAAACCTGGCTCACGCAGCCCAAACGCAAGCGGAATAATCGTCAGCACGGCAACGCTCAAAATCATGAGCGCTTCTTTAGCGCCAAAGTTTTGAATCAGCGCGCTCTCGGTGGGCACCATCAAAAACTGACCAAACGAGCCAGCCGCTGCCGCCACGCCCATCGCCCATGAGCGTTTATCGGCACTCACGTTGCGACCAATGATGCCGTAAATCACGGCGTAGGTTGTCCCAGCTTGCGCAGCGCCTATCAAAATGCCGGTAGACAACATGAAGGTAAACGGCGTGGTCGCCTGTGCCATGCCTGCAAGCCCCAGCGCATAGAGGATCGCACCGCCCACAATGACTTTGAACGCACCAAATTTATCGGCCACCATGCCTGCAAAAATACCAAAAAATCCCCATGATAAATTTTGAATGGCAATGGCAAACGAAAAGGTTTCACGCGACCAGTTTTGCGCCTGCGTGATGGGCTGCAACCACAAACCAAAGCCGTGCCGAATACCCATCGCTAGCGTGACGACCATCGCGCCGCATAGCAAAACTTGGAACATCGAGAGTTGTTTGGGGTCGGCGGTTTGCGTCATATAGGCTTTCTAAAATTTGCTCAACAATTTTCTAATCCCGAGGGGGCTAACTTTACTTGGTTTGCAAACCCTCGATTTGGTTTGCATCTGCGCAGATGACAGCGCATAGACAACCGCTTTTTGATGCCTTGCGACGCAGAATCGTTCATTAGGATTCAAAATGTAGTCGTGCAAGTCGCCGTCTAATGTCAGCCACAAAGCGCCCGTCTCGCACTGGATTTGCAAATTGGCCGCATCGGGAATCACAAAAATGTCGCCCTTCTCCATGGCTGTTTGTATTTCCATCGTTTCCATCGCTTACTCCTTTGCATGTTTGATGTGCATGACTATAAGATCTGCTTTCTTCCTATGCAAACGATGATTTAGAATGCTTTGCATGAATAATTTGCATGTCAAATCAAACGATACGACGATTCATCGGTCCGAGATTCCGAGGCTCGATCTGTTGCATAGCTTTGAAGCCGCTTCGCGCCACTTAAGCTTCACTTTGGCTGGAGAAGAGTTGTTTTTGACGCAGTCAGCGGTCAGTCGTCAAATGCAGCAGTTAGAAGCGCACCTAGGCGTAACGCTCTTTTTGCGACACCATCGTGCCCTGGCTTTAACCGATGCTGGTTTGCTGCTTCGCCGCACGGTCATTGACACCTTGGCGCGTCTGCGTGACGCCACCACCCTACTGCGGGCAACCGCAAAACCAAACAACGCCCCCGCTTTGGTGTCCGTCACCACTACGCCTGGATTTGCCTCGTTGTGGTTGATTCCTCGTCTCTCTCGTTTTACAGCCACGCACCAAGGTGTCGATGTACGAGTTTCTGCAACGATGGATGTGCTTGATTTATCGCGCAGTCAAATCGACTTGGCCGTTCGGTTTTGCCCTATCAGTGACGACCTCGGTGTGCCGCTTTTTGAAGAGTCTGTGCTGCCCATGTGCGCCCCATCGCTGCTCAAAGCAGGTGCACATCCGCTACGCAAACCGACCGATCTCGTGCATCACACCTTGCTAGCGGTGGAAGCGCCTTATTTAAAAGATCTCACGGTGGACTGGGAGCCTTGGATACAGGTAATGGGGTTGCAAAAATTGCAAATGAAGAACACGATTCGCTTTACGCAGTATGCCGATGCTGTGGCTGCAGCGATTGACGGACAAGGCGTTGTGATTGGTCGCTTGCCTCTTTTGCAAGAGCACATCAAAAGCAAACGACTTGTCACGCCTTTCCCCTCTGGCGTCGCGTCGCGCCGTGGCTACTACGTGCACAGCTCAGAAGCCGCACAAAGGAATAACCACGCGCAAGATTTTTTAGCTTGGCTCAAAGCCGAAGCGAACCTAGAGCAACCGCCACACGGTTAACAACATCCGCCCAATCACCCGCTACGCTTTGCCGGAAAAGTCGTACGGTTGGATACCATGGGCTATCGTCTCGATCCTCTAACCAACGCCAACAGCCGTTGTAGCGCGACAAAATCCAAGTCGGTTTTCCCATGGCAGCAGCCAAATGTGCCACGGCCGTATCGCATGAAATCACAAGATCCAAATTGGCAATCAGCGCCGCCGTATCTGCCCAGTCTTGCAAATCTTGGGTGAGGTCAATGATCGCAGGGCCACTCCAGCCCTCGCTTTGCATTTGCGTCAACTGCTTGGCAGGCTCGTCCAATTGCAAGCTAAAAAATTGAATCCCGTTTGCCGCTTGCACGGCCTCTAGCGATGCCAATTCACGCAAATGCAAAGAGCGCACAAGGTCCATTCCATGCGCCAGTGGATGCTGGGGGCGATAGCCACCCGCCCAAACCAAACCCACGCGTTTTTTGCGATGACCGTCCACCGTTAAAAGGCGCTGATGCCAGTGCTGCACGCCCGCCACATCTGCAAAAAGATAAGGATGCTGATTCGGAATTTTTTCTAAACTATCTGTTTTGCAAGCGAGCGGAAGGCCCAACAAGGGGCATTGAAAATCAAAAGGCTTAGCCTGCGCACTGCCCAGCACGATGGTGATGTTCTCCTGCGCGAATACCGTTTGAAATAGCCTTTCAACCATGGGATGCACCAACAAAAATACGGTCGCACCCAAATCCCGCACCAGGCGCGCATAGCGGCAAAACTGAAACACATCGCCGAACCCTTGCTCACACCACAAAAGTATCCGCTTCCCCGCAATGGGTTCGCCACGCCACTGGGGTTGAGGAAAATCAATCCAGCCGAGATTGTCATTACTGTTAGGCGATCGGTAGCCATAGGCTTGCCAGCCTTGTGCATACTGACCTAGCGCTAAAAAGCTATGGCTGGTATTCCAACGAATAGGCGACTGATCAGGTTTCAGTGCCAACGACCGCTGGTAACAATGAAGCGCCTCCCGGTGCCGTCCCAAGCCTGAGCCCAAAATATCGCCTGCACGGTTCAGTCCGTCCACATAGCCAGGATCCATTTTTTCGGCCTCGATAAACCGCGCGATCGCCTCGTCCAAGCGATCCAACTCTTCAAGAATCAGTGCTGCATTCAAATTCGCTGCGCTGTGCGTGGGGTGCAAAGACAGCGCTCTTTCGTAGCAAGCCAATGCGGCCTCCAACTCCTTGTTGTTATCCAAAACAACGCCTTGGTTAAACGCCTTATCCGCCATTTTTTGTTGAGCCACGCCGCGGTTAAAGCGAGCCGTTTCGTAGTCAGGATAGAGGTGTAGCGCACGGTCATAGCTTGCAACAGCTTCCTCAGTCCGCCCCAAATCATCTAACACATTACCGCGATTGCACCAAGCTTGGTACAGATCAGGTTGCGCCTCTAACATCTGCTCAAATAGCGCCAGCGATTGCGTCAAATCACCCGCCTTGGCTGCGCCAATGGCGGCCAGCTGCATCTCTTGGTAGGTGGTGTCCATCGCGTCGCTCATGGCAGGTATTATCCAAGCTAGCCCCTATCCTCCTATTTATGTTGTCCGTTTTCTCTATCACCATCCCCTTCTTTGCCTTGGTCTTAATGGGCTATCTTGCAACCAAACGTGGGTTTTTACCGCTCGCGGCCATTCCAGGCTTAAACGCGTATGTGCTTTTCTTTGCGCTGCCGTGCATGCTGTTTCGCTTTGGCGCGTCCACACCGATTGCGCAGTTGTTAGACACCAGCGTTTTCATCGTGTACCTGCCCTGTGCGCTCATCATGGTGAGTTTGACAATTGCACTGACGCTCTCGCGCAAAACCAATTGGAACAACGCCGCACTAGGCGCGTTGGTGGCGGCTTTCCCCAATACGGGCTTTATGGGTATGCCCTTACTGCTGGCACTGCTCGGCGCCAAAGTGGCAGGCCCCACCATCATTACGATCACGATTGACATGGTCATCACGACCTCGCTATGCGTCGCACTCTCGCGACTAGATAGCGCAGGCGAGTACGGCGCTGGCGCGGCTCTCAAGAAGGCCTTGCTGAGTATGGCCTCCAACCCTATGCCTTGGGCTATTTTGCTAGGCACAGCGTTTTCTGCTTTGAACTTGGAATTGTTAGGTCCCGTTGCTAAAACAGTCGAGCTATTGGGGTTATCCGCCTCACCCGTGGCGCTCTTTACGATTGGCGCCGTTTTGGCAAGGGGTAGCGGGCACTCTATAGATGCCGAAACATTGCCAAGCTTGTCAAAGCCAGCATCTGCGCACGACTTTTGGTTGGTCGCGCTTTTAAAGTTATTCCTTCATCCGCTGCTCGTTCTGTTAGCGGGCATTAGCGCGATCCAGCTTGGCGTGCCACTCGATCCATTTGCACTCAAAGTCATCGTGCTAATCGCGGCGCTACCAAGCGCTAGCAACGTGGCGCTTTTGGCCGAACGCTTTGAAGCCGACACAGCGCGCATTGCACGCATCATCTTGGTCTCCACTGCACTTGCGTTTTTTACTTTTTCTGGTGCGGTGACGTTATTGATTTAAATAGTCAAGGGATCTACATCCAGCGCCCAGCGAAGGACACCCTGAGTTTTAAGCTCTCTCAAAAAAGGCTGCCAAGCCGTCAGCATACGCTGCAAAGCCATACGGGACGGTGCTTCAACAAGCATCTGAGCACGCTCTACATTGTTGATGCGCTGCATCGGCATTGGCACAGCAGGATAGAGCGTGACGTAATTTTTAGATGCAGGATCACGCCACAGCTCAAACGCAGACTCTGTTGCAACCACGGCTGCCGCACTATCTAAAAATGCTTGCGCAAGCTCTTGCGTTCGCCCTTCAGCACGCACCAGCGCTTGATAGCTAAACGGCGGCATGGCCGCGCCTTCGCGCTCCGCCAGCTGACTCGCCGCAAACGCAGGATAGTCGTGCGCTGCCAATGCCTTGTATAGCGGGTGCTCTGGATGCTGCGTTTGCAACCACATTTCGGCGGCACTGCTTATGCTGGCGTCGCGCCCCGCACGGCCTGCCGCTTGCATCAAGAGCGAAAACAAACGCTCGGGCGCTCTAAAGTCAGCCGCAAACAAGGCGCTATCGGGATTCACCGCCGCCACAAGCGTAATGCGCCGAAAGTCGTGCCCCTTGGTCACCATTTGCGTGCCCACCAACACATCAACCTCGCCTGCATGAACGCTGGCCATTTGCGCCTCTAAGCTACCCTTGGTTTTCGTGCTGTCCGCGTCTAAGCGCAGCACACGGAATTTGGTCCCAAGCTGCTGAACCAGCAACTCTTCTAGCTGCTCCGTCCCACGCCCCTGCATGCCAATATCCAAATTGCCGCACAGCGGGCATTGGCGCGGCACAGCCGTTGTGAGCGAGCAATGATGACAGCGCAAGCGCCTGTCTTTTTTGTGGAAAACTTGATTGGCACTGCAATTGGGGCATGCGCTTTTCCACTCGCACGAGCCGCAGTGCAAAACAGGCGCGTAGCCACGACGGTTCAAGAATAAAAGTGATTGCTCGCCGCGCTCAGCTCGTTCCGTGATGGCCGCCATCAACGCTGGCGCAAGACCGCCTACCATCAGCTCGCTTTTTTGCTGCAAACGCATGTCAACTAGCCGCACCTTGGGCATAGCTGCAGCGTTGATGCGGGAGGGCATATCGAGCCGTTGATAGCGAGGCGGCTTATCATGGACAGGATTAGCGTTGTGCCATGTCTCAATAGACGGCGTGGCTGATCCCAAAATCACTTGAATTCGCTCGTTGCTCGGGCTACTACTAGCTCTGTACACCGCCAAATCCCGCGCCGAGTAGCGCGAGCCGTCTTGGCTTTTATAGCTCGGATCGTGTTCCTCGTCCACTACGATGAGGCGAAGATTCGGCATCGAGGCCAGCACAGCCAGCCGTGTCCCCAAAACCAACCGCGCTTGCCCCAAGTGCGCCGCCAACCAGCTCGCCGTGCGCTGTGCAGGGGTCATCCCGCTATGCATCAGCACCACCGTGCCTCGGCCAAAACGCGCTTCAATCCGCCCAGCAAACCGCGCTTCCATTTGCGGCGTGAGGTTAATCTCAGGCACCATCACCAGCGCCTGCGCGGACTCGCTCTGGACTAGCACTTGTTCGATGCGGCGCAAATAGACCTCGGTCTTGCCGCTACCCGTTGCGCCAAAGAGTAACTTGGGACGCGGATCGCGGTTTTGCAGCGCCGCTAGCACGGCATCTTGCTCTGGACTGGCTTGCAAAGACGCTTTAGAAGAACCCCCCTGCCCCTCACGGGGTATCCCCCCTATTCCATAGAGAGGGATCGATTTTTTAGCCCGCTTCTTCATCAGCCGTGCAAACTGCGCCTCGTCCAAATCGCGCAATTGCGGGGGCAGCGCTGCCATCGCCAGCTCGCCCGCAAAACGCTGGTAGTAGCCAGCGGCAAATCGAATCAAGTCCACCCACGCCTTGCCAAGCGGCGGCACGTCCAGCACGGCGGTGATCGGCTTTAACGCCACAAGCCCTAGTTCACCCGCACCATCCCTTGCGCCCTCCTCGGTCGCCCAAACAACCCCTAGCAGGTCCCGCGCACCCAGCGGCACGCGCACCAGCGTACCCGGTGGGAGCGCGGCGCTGTGGCAGTAACTAAGCACTTCGGGCAGGCGTCCGTGCGCAGGCGTTGGCAGCACAACCGACACGCCAAATAAAGCCTGAGTGCCAAGTAGGGGATTTATATTTTTTTCTTCCAATTTATCAATATCAATCATTTAAAAAGTTTCACTGTCCACGCTAAGTCTTTGATTTTTCATCTTCAAAAATGACCCCCATATTTTGTGGATAACTTTGTGAATTACCCATCACCATTCCTCGCCAAGCCCCGTTTTTCAAGGCACGCCCTAGATTGCCGTGCAAATAAGCAATAAATTTATCTATATAAAAATCAAATACTTAACAGCACTCTTCGGTACAAAAACAAATCTAACTGGGGGCTTGACACGCTTTGGAGCGATGTCCATTTTGTGTGCATAAGAAACCCCTTTATTCCATAAGGCTTAGCCGAGAGCCTCTCGTGAAACCATTGTGAAATCAGGCTTTGTAGGGGTTGGCATACCCAAGGCCTTGCAATATCAGGACTTCCAGCGCCTCCATCCTCCGGGCCTCTTGCTGGCTATGCTCGTGGTCATAGCCCATCGCATGCAGTGTGCCGTGCACGAGCAAATGCACTGCATGTGCCCGTAAATCCTTGCCTTGCTCGGTCGCCTCGCCCGCCAGTACTGGGGCGCACAGCACGAGGTCGGCTAAGAGCACGGGTGCTAGGGCATAGTCAAACGTCAACACATTAGTGGCATAGTCTTTAGCGCGATATTGCTGGTTGAGAGCACGCCCCTCCTCACTATCCACCACGCGAACCGTCATTTCAGCGGCTTGCAGAGCGACTTTGCTTGGCAGCGCCGCCAAATCGTTCTTGAGCGCGTGTTTGATCGCTTTTGCGACAAGATGACGCGGCAAAGCGGCTCGAAGCGCCGCAAAGGCGGCCTCTTTCCTAGGGTTTGCCCACTGGAGTGACAGGGTGAGTTCGGGGTAAGCTTGTTGGTTCATTTGAAACTTCGCCCTTAGAGGAAAACGAACATGAAAAAACAAATTATCGCCGCCAGCCTCACGCTGGCTTTTGGCTTTGCACACACGGCGGCTTCTGCCCAATCAGCAGGATCTACCGTCAACGTCATTTGCTCGGTGCAAGCTGAGTGGTGCAACCTGATTTCTACGGTGTACGCGAAAACGACGGGGGTCAAAATCAATATGAGCCTCAAGGGTTCAGGCGAGGCCTTAGCGCAAATTATTGCGGAGCGCGAAAACCCGAAAACCGATGTTTGGTTTGGCGGCACAGGTGATCCGCACCTGCAAGCGGCCGAGCAAAACCTGACTCTGGAATACCAATCCACCGTGATGCCGCAATTGCAAGGCTGGGCGCAGCAACAAGCACAGCAATCTAAGTTCAAAACGGTAGGCATTTATTCGGGGCCGCTGGGCTTTGGTTACAACACCGAGATCCTCAAGAAAAAGAATATGCCCGTACCGCAAACTTGGGAAGACCTCACCAAGCCGATTTACAAAGGCGAAATTCAAGTCGCCAATCCAGCATCTAGCGGCACGGCCTACACCATGATTGCCACGCTCGTACAGCTCATGGGCGAGGACAAAGCCTTTGAGTACATGAAACGCCTGCACAAAAATATCAGCCAGTACACACGCAGTGGCACAGGGCCCATCAAGGCTGCTGCACGGGGCGAGACGGCGGTCTCCATTAGCTTTATCCACGACGCGCCAGGCGAAGCCATGCAAGGCTTTCCTGTGCTGGCCATCACGCCCAAAGACGGCACGGGTGCAGAGATCGGCTCGATGAGCATCATCAAAGGCGCAAAAAATTTGGATGCTGCCAAAAAGTTTTATGACTGGGCACTGTCTGCCAGCGCGCAGGAACTGGGCGCAGCCGCCAAACAATTTCAAGTGCCAGCGAACAAAGGCTCGAAAGTAGATAGCCGCGTGCCTGACTTCAAAAAAATCAAATTCATCAATTACGATTACGCCAAATACGGCGCGTCTACCGAGCGCCGCCGCTTGATTGCCAAATGGGAAAAGGAAGTGAACTCATTACCTCGTTAAAAAGAATGAGGATCTGACCCTAATTAAATATGCTCTTTCTTCTCTACACCGCGTTGGCGGTTTTTACGGTCTCTTACGTTATTGCCAAGCGCGGCTGGTTTAAGGGCGATGTGTTTGTCGCCAGCTCCGTCCTCGGCTGCGCCGCGCTGATGGTGATTTTTATTGCCTACCCCATAGGTCAATCACTAATGGGGGCCTTTCGCCCAGAAGACGGCGTGTGGTCGCTCGCAGCCTCTGCGTCTTCGTTTTGGGAGCGCGGTGCTAGTGAGCGCATCTGGGGATTAGGCTGTTTGAATGTGAGCGCCCCCTCGCGCTGCGGCGTCGCTTGGAACACGCTCTATCTTGGGCTACTCACCGCCAGCGGCACGGTCATTATGGGAACGGCGCTTGCACTCTTGGCCGAGCGCCATGTACGCAGGGATAGTGCTATGCAAAAGCCCATGCAGCTCTTGTCCATGCTACCCATCATCACGCCGCCTTTCGTTGTTGGGCTTGGGCTCATCTTGCTATTTGGCCGCGCAGGTGTCGTCAATCAAGGCTTGGAATATGTCTTTGGCATTGAGCCTTCGCGCTGGTTTTATGGCGTGCTCGGTGTGTGGATTGCGCAAATGTTTGCCTTCACCCCAATTGCCTACATGATGATGCGCGGCGTGGTGCAAGGTGTTTCACCTAGCCTAGAAGAGGCGGCGCAAAGCCTACGCGCCAACCGTGCTCAAACCTTTTATAGCGTGACGCTGCCGCTCTTAAAGCCTGGACTTGCCAATGCGTTTTTGGTGGGTTTTATTGAAAGCATGGCTGACTTTGGCAATCCCATTATTGTGGGCGGACAGTTCAATGTGCTGTCCACCGAAATCTTTTTTGCCATCGTCGGAGCGCAATACGACCAAGGCCGCGCTGCCACGCTAGCTCTGATTCTGACTGGCTTTGCGCTAGCCGTATTTGCGATTCAACGTGCATTTTTAGCCAAGCAAAACTTCACCACGCTCACGGGCAAAGGCGATGCGGGACTGCCAAGCGCCCTGCCAGCCAGCGTGCGCCGCGTGGTGTTAGGACTTGCAACGCCGTGGCTCATCTTCACCATCGTGATTTATCTTTTCGCCTTTGCGGGCGGCTTCGTTAAAACATGGGGGCGCGACTACACGCTCACGCTCGCGCACTTTAAAACAGCTTTTGATTTTGAGTATGGACAGTTCGGCATGGTTTGGGCGGGTACCGCTTGGAATTCGCTGTTCACCACCACCCGCCTCGCTGCCATTGCCTCGCCCATCACGGCGAGCTTGGGCTTGCTGATTGCATGGCTCTTGGCTCGCACCACGTTCAAAGGTCAAGGCCTGTTTGAATTTGCGGCGCTGCTGGCCTTTGCCATTCCAGGCACAGTGCTCGGGGTCAGTTACATCTTGGCGTTTAACGTGCCGCCGATTGAACTGACCGGCACGGCCACCATCATCGTGCTGTGTTTTATGTTTCGCAATCTACCTGTGGGGGTGCGGGCAGGCACGGCAGCGTTTAAGCAAATGGACAAATCGCTAGACGAAGCCTCGCTCATGCTACGCGGCAACACGCTGCAAACCTTGCGCTACGTGGTGCTGCCACTCTTGAAACCTGCGCTGATTGCGGCACTCATTTACAGCTTTGTTCGCGCCATGACCACAGTGTCAGCGGTCATCTTTTTAGTGACCGCCGAGAACGAGCTCGCTACCACCTACATCATTGGCCGCGCGGGCAATGGCGACTATGGCGTGGCGCTGGCGTATTGCACGGTGCTCATGCTGTGCATGGGCGCAGCGATTGCGCTGATTCAACTATTAGTAGGCGAGCGCAAGCTGGGCAGACGAGTTGCCGCCGCTGCGTCCGCACCCGCTCTCACCAACACCGCAGGCATGACTTAAGCCATCCAAAGATCTAAGGCAAAAATGGAACATGAGGTGACTCACGATGATTGAATTTAAAAACGTCTCCAAACGCTACGGCGAGAGCAAAACTGCTGCACTAGCAGTCGATGGCATCAGTTTTACCGTCCCCACGGGCACACTCACCACCTTGCTTGGCCCTTCGGGTTGCGGCAAGACCACCACACTTCGCATGATTGCGGGGCTCGAATCGCCAACGAGTGGCGAGATTTGGATGGCGGACAAAAAAGGCTTGCCCGAGAACGTCACCCACCGCGCCGCGCACGAGCGCAATGTGAGCTTGGTGTTTCAAAACTACGCGCTCTTTCCCCATATGAACGTGCTGGCCAACGTGGGCTATGGCCTCAAGATGACGGGCGTGAGCAAGTCGGATGCCAAATCCCGCGCTATTGAAGCTCTTAAAAACGTCGGCTTAGTTGGCTTTGACGATCGCTTGCCCAGCGAACTCTCGGGTGGTCAGCAGCAGCGTGTGGCGCTCGCCCGAGCTTTGGTCTTAGAGCCAGCGGTACTGCTGTTTGATGAGCCGCTCTCCAACTTAGATGCGCAACTGCGCCGCGCCATGCGCGAGGAAATTCGTAATTTGCAGCAGCGCTTAAAGCTCACCGTTGCCTACGTCACGCACGACCTTGTGGAAGCACTCGCGGTGTCCGACCACATCGTTGTGATGGATCACGGCGTGATTGCGCAAATGGGAACACCGCAGGAAGTGTTTGAGCAACCCAAGAGCGACTACGTCAAAAACTTTTTAGGCGAGGCCGCCATGCTGCGAGACGATATTGATCGGTTCTTAAAATGGCAGAAATAAATCTTCTAAGCCATGAATCAATTAGCGCAACTTAAACAACACACCACTGTCGTTGCCGACACTGGCGACTTTTTGCAGTTAGCGCAATTTAAACCCACCGACGCGACCACCAATCCATCGCTGATTTTGAAAGCGGTGCAAAAGCCTGAATACGCGCCGCTGATGGCTGAGGTCATCAACGGCTACCCTCGCGAATCGCTGGACGAGCAAATGGATCGCCTACTCGTGCGTTTTGGCTGCAAGATTTTGGAAGTCGTGCCAGGGCGTGTGTCCACCGAAGTTGATGCGCGCCTTAGTTTTGATACCGCCGCAACGCTCATGCGTGCGCGCAGGGTGATTGGCCTGTACGCCAATGCGGGCGTGGCTTCCAGCAGGGTCTTGATTAAGATTGCCGCGACATGGGAAGGTATTCAAGCCGCCGCCGAGCTAGAGCGGGGCGGCATCCACACCAACCTCACCTTACTGTTTGCCAAATGCCAAGCCATTGCTTGCGGTGATGCGGGCGTCAAATTGATTTCGCCTTTTGTTGGTCGCATTTACGACTGGCACAAAAAAGCAGCCGCACAAGCTTGGAACGAACAAGAACGCAGTGGCGCAAACGATCCTGGCGTGCAATCCGTCACCGAGATTTTTAATTACTACAAACACTTTGGCATCACTACCGAAGTGATGGGCGCAAGCTTTAGAAATCTTGGGCAAATCACCGCACTCGCTGGTTGCGATTTGCTGACCATTGCACCTGATCTATTGGCTGGTCTGGCGGCAAGTGATGTGCCACTACCGAAAGCGCTTGATGCACAGGCCACGTCCCATATGGATTTGCAGCGCATTCACTACAACGAATCCGCGTTTCGCTTTGCCTTAAATGCAGACGCGTGCGCGACCGAAAAGCTAGCTGAAGGCATTCGCGCTTTCGCAGCGGACACTGAAAAATTAGAAGCTTTGATGAGGGCCGTATGAAGCTCGCACAGGCTTTTGCAGACGACCCACAGCGCTTTGCGCATTTCAGCCAAAGCATTGTTATTGGTGCGCATTCCATTTTTTGCGATCTCTCCAAAAACCTCATCGACCGAAAAATTGAATTCACACTCATCGCCAGGGCTGCACGCGCAGGCCTAGAGGCCAAGCGGGACGCGATGTTCAGGGGCGATGCCATCAACAGCACCGAAGGCCGCGCGGCGGGACATGTGCGCTTGCGCAATCCATCTGACGCAGAGGTTCGCCCCGTACTGGATGCATTCCTTGCGTATAGCGACACCATTCGTGCAGACAACAGCATCACCGACATCGTCAACATCGGCATAGGCGGCTCAGACCTTGGGCCCGCATTTGCGGTGCGTGCGCTTGATCAATTTGCAAATCACAAAAAAAAATATCACTTCGTCTCCAACGTCGATGGGCATGA
>JANXRP010000099.1 GCA_025352965.1 Comamonadaceae bacterium | reverse complement strand
GCTTGCTTTGCGTCTAAACACAATTTTTGAGACCGACTCTTTAATCCAGCCCCAGTAGGCGTGGCAAAAAAAGAGGAATGGACGATTGATGAGTTCGCGGTTCAAGGCTTACCTCACCAACCGCTCAATCACGCCTTTGTAGATATTTTTAAGCGGCTCAATATCTTGCAAAGGTACGTGTTCGTTGATCTTGTGGATAGTGGCGTTGGTGGGTCCCAGCTCAATCACCTGCTCGCAAATTTGCGAAATAAAGCGTCCATCGCTAGTGCCGCCTGTGGTGGACAGCACGGTGTCGATATCGCTTACGGCTTTGATGGCTTCGCGCGCCGCTTGCACAAGTGTTCCAACAGGCGTGATGAAGGGTTGGCCGCTAAGTGTCCAGTCGATTTTGTAGTCGTCTGCTGTTAAGCCAGATGCCTGCAAAGCCTTATCCACTATGGCTTTCAAGCCATCGGATGTGGACTCGGTGCAAAACCTGAAGTTGAAATCAATGACGCAGCTATTCGGGATGATGTTGGTCGCGCCCGCACCGCCGTGGATGTTGCTGATTTGAAATTGCGTGGGCTCAAAATATTCGTTGCCGTTGTCCCATTTTTTAGCGGCGAGTTCTGCCAACGCGGGCATGACCAAATGGATGGGATTGCGCCCAAGCTGCGGATAGCCGATGTGGGCTTGAATACCTTTGACGTGCAATTTGCCGTTCAAGCTGCCGCGTCGGCCGTTTTTAATCATGTCGCCACATTGATCGATGGATGTCGGCTCGCCCACGATACAGTAATCGAGACGTTCGCCTTTGGCTTTGAGCCATTCGCAGACCTTGACTGTGCCGTTAATCGAAGGGCCTTCTTCGTCGCTGGTCAGCAGCAAAGCCATGCTGTGCTTGGTGTCCTCGGGATTGGGGCACGCTTTTAAAAACTCTTCAACCGCCACCACGAACGCCGCAATCGAAGTTTTCATGTCCGATGCGCCGCGCCCAAATAATTTGCCATCGCGAATATTGGGTTCAAACGGTGGTGTTGTCCATTGATCGAGTGGACCTGTCGGCACGACATCGGTGTGACCTGCGAAGACCAATGTTTTTGCATTAGCGTTTGAGCCTTGGCGCTTGAGCCAGAGATTTTTGACTTTGGCATTCACTCCCGTTTCACCTTCGCCGAATTCGAGCACAGTCGCTACAAAGCCAAGCGGGGCAAGGCGTGCCGTAATGACTTCCATGCAGCCACCATCCAGCGGTGTGGGCGAGTGGCAGGCGATGAGTTGCGCGGCTAGGCGAATTGTGGCTGAGGTAGGGGTCATGGCGCAGGGTTTGGTGGAATGTCTGAATCGAGATCGGAGGGCAGCGGCGAAGTCAGTAGCGTTTGGATCGAGGGCGGCAACACAGGCTCTGTTAGCCACTCTGGCAGGGCAGGTAAATCCCAATTGGCGTTATCGAGCGCCATGCGAAAAGCACGCAGCCACAGGTGCGTGTCGTAGCGCGACAGCCCAAAATTGACCTCGCCCTCATCAGTTTGCATGTTGATGTTGCAACCGTTTGGCTCCATGTGCAGCCTGAGAGTTTTGCACAGTACAAAGCCTTGCGCACGGTGTGTATCGCGGTCTTCTTGGCTAATTTGAAACGGATAGTGCGCGTCGCCCTGCGGTGTCTCTTGCACAGCGATGCGGTGCTCCATGCGGATTTGCTCATGCGGCGCAAGCCCCGTCAATTGATTGAGTGTGGTGGTGCGCTCAATCAGCTCGGCCATCGGGCCAATCAAACCTTGCGCAAAACGACGCGTAATCCAAATGCGCGGCTGCTCATCGTGGTAGCACAGCCATAGGCGGTCTTCTTCTTGGTCATAGCCGAAGGTGGTTTGAGTCATTTTTCGAAGGTAGTTTGCGTCATTGATTAATCCCTAAGCAAATCATTCAAACTAGTCTTCGACCTTGTTTGCGCATCCACCCGCTTCACAATGACGGCGCAATACGTACCTGGCTCGCCAGCATTTTTAGGTGGACGTGAGCCCGAAATCAGCACTGAGCCTGATGGAATACGCAGTTTGCCTGGCTCGCACTCTAGCCACTTGCCTATGGTGCGGTCAAAAATTGGTGTGCTTTGGCCGATGTAGACACCCATGCCCAGCACCGAGTTTTCTTCGACCACCACGCCTTCCACCACTTCAGAGCGTGCGCCGATAAAGCAGTTGTCTTCGATGATCGTTGGGCCTGCTTGCACGGGCTCTAACACGCCGCCAATGCCTACACCGCCCGACAAATGGACGTTTTTGCCGATTTGTGCAGCGCTGCCCACGGTTGCCCATGTGTCCACCATCGTGCCCGAGTCCACATACGCGCCAATGTTGACGTAAGACGGCATCAAGATGGCGCCGCTGGCAATGTAGCTGCCGCGTCGTGCCACGGCTGGCGGCACTACGCGCACGCCTGTGGCCTTCATCTCATCTGGGCTGAGGTGCGCAAATTTGGTTTGCACTTTGTCAAAAAATCCGAGCTCGCCCGCAGAGATGATTTCGTTGTCTTTTAAACGGAACGACAACAGCACAGCTTTTTTAATCCATTGGTGCGTCGTCCACACGCCGACGGACTCTCGGGTCGCTACGCGCAGGCGACCTTTATTGAGTTCGCTAATGATGTGTTCGACTGCATCGGACACTTCTTTGGGAGATTTTGTGGGTGATAGCTCGGTGCGGTTGTCCCATGCAGTGTCGATGATGGCTTGTAGCTGTTGTGTCATTTAAAAATGTTCCTATGAAAAAATTCTATTTGTAGTTTTTGATGAATTCTGCAATGCGGTGTGCGGCTTCTAAGCACTCGGCTTGCTCTGCTACCAAGGCCATACGAATTCGCCCCTTGCCTGGGTTCACGCCGTGCGAATCTTCGCGTGCAAGATAACTGCCTGGCAGCACGGTCACATTGTATTGGGCGAGCAGCTCGGCTGCGAATGCGGTGTCCGAGCCATCGCATACGTGTTTGGGTACAGCCGCCCAGAGGTAAAACGCCGCGTCGGGCAGTTTCACATCCATGACGGCGGATAGCACAGGCGTAACGGCGGCAAATTTGGCACGATATTCGGCACGGTTGGCAATAACATGATCTTCGTCATCCCAAGCCTCTAGCGACGCGGCTTGCACCGTGCCACTCATCGCCGAGCCGTGATAGGTGCGGTACAAGAGGAATGCCTTGATCCAGTTTGCGTCGCCCGCCACAAAGCCGCTTCTCATGCCAGGCACGTTGCTGCGTTTAGAGAGTGATGTGAATGCGATCAAATTTTTAAAATCATGGCGACCCAAGCGGGCTGCGGCCTCTAAGCCCGAGAGCGGCGGCTCATCGCGGAAATAAATCTCGGAATAGCACTCGTCGGACGCAATCACAAAACCGTATTTGTCGGACAACGCGAACATTTTTTCCCATTCGGTAAGTGGCATGACTGCGCCCGTGGGGTTGCCAGGTGAGCAGACAAAAATCATTTGCGTGCGCTGCCATACCTCAGTAGGCACGGCATCCCAATCGACCGCAAAGTTACGCGCAGGATCGGAGTTGACGTAGTAAGGTTCGGCGCCTGCTAACAACGCCGCGCCCTCGTAGATTTGATAAAACGGATTGGGACAAACCACAATTGGATTCGGTTTAGTCGGATCGACCACGACTTGCGTAAACGAAAACAAAGCTTCACGCGAGCCGTTGATGGGCAGGATTTGCTTGGCAGCGTCTAATTTGAGGCCATAGCGACGCTCTAGCCAGCCGATGATAGAGGCTTTGAGTGCAGGTTCGCCAGCCGTAGCGGGATAGCCCGCCAAGCCTTGTAGATTGGCGCATAGCGCGTCTTTGATGAATTGCGGCGTGGCATGTTTAGGCTCGCCAATGCCAAGGCTAATGGCACGGTAAGCAGGATTTGGCGTGATGGGTGCAAACAGTTGTTTGAGGCGCTCGAAGGGGTAGGGTTGCAGTTTGGCTAGCAGGGGATTCATAGACTCACCACTTTTAAGGGTTTAAAGTATTGGCGCATAAAACCCTTGTCAGCTGTTAAGAGTTGATTCGCGTGCGTCATGGCATGAGCACCAATCAAAAAATCTGCGGCAACACGCGGCTGATCGCCTTTGTTTTTGGCGTAACTTCGCATAAATTCGGCGGCTTGCAATGCGCAGGCTTCAGTGATGGGTGAAATCTGCAAATGCATATCTTGCAAGAAGGTCGTGAGCAATTGATTGGTTTTGAATAAACGCCCTAGCTCAGCGACCACAACAACGCTGACAAGCAAGCTGCCTTGACCAGCCCCAAGTTCAAGGGCAGCCATCGCAGTTGGAGCATCTTTTTCATCCTTTAGGATTTTGATCAGTACGCTGGTGTCAACGGCTGTAATCATTTTGTTCTGCCACGAATCTCATCTAACAATTCTTGACTCGTTAAGCCGTCAGCTGGTGCAGTTCCTAACCATTTATCAAAATTGAGCTTCACGCGTTTGCGTAGCACCATGCTGTTATCGTGAAGTTGAATCTCTAGCTTCATGCCGGGACGAAGCCCCAACTCGTCACGCACCTGTTTAGGAATGACAATTTGTCCACGATCAGCAAGCGTGGCTTCAAAGCTATGCGGTGTAGCGAGTGTGGCATCTAACATATCAAGCTCCCAAAGAATGAATAACTGGGTATGAATTATAGAGTATGAATATAGAAAATTCAACGTTTACCGCTCCGCTAAAATCCCAGCAAGTTTCAATGTGACTCAAATCTATTTAGCTCGATTTTTCTAATTACCAGTGCGTCTTACTTCTATCAAGCTCTCGGGCTTCAAATCTTTCGCCGATCCCACGCATTTCCAGCTCCCTGGCCAATTGGTCGGCGTGGTGGGTCCCAATGGCTGCGGCAAATCCAACATCATCGATGCGGTGCGCTGGGTGCTGGGTGAGAGCCGCGCCTCTGAGCTGCGTGGCGAGTCCATGCAAGACGTGATTTTTAACGGTACGACTACGCGCAAACCTGCATCTCGTTCGAGTGTGGAGCTGGTGTTTGATAACGCCTCGCACCGTGCGGGCGGGCAGTGGAACCAATACGAAGAGGTGGCGGTGCGCCGTGTGCTGACGCGGGACGGCACGTCCAGTTACTTCATCAACAACCAAGCGGTGCGCCGCCGCGATGTGCAAGACGTATTTTTAGGTACAGGCCTTGGCCCACGTGCCTACGCCATTATTGGACAGGGAACGATTAGCCGAATCATCGAGTCGCGCCCCGAAGAACTGCGATTGTTTTTAGAAGAAGCCGCAGGTGTTTCGAAGTACAAAGAGCGCCGTCGTGAAACCGAAAACCGTATCCACGACACGACCGAAAACCTCACGCGCGTGACGGACATCTTGCGTGAATTAAATAGCAATTTAGAAAAGCTAGAGCGTCAAGCCGAGGTGGCGCAACGCTACCAAGGTTTGCAAGCGGACGTCACACTCAAGCAGCATCAACAGTGGTTTTTAAAACGCGGCGAAAGCCTTGCAGACCAAGGCAAGCTAGCCGCAGAAGTGCTGGAAGCGACCAATAAGTTAGAAGCCAGCATGGCAGATTTGCGCCGTGCCGAGGCTGATTTGGAGTCGATTCGTCAATCGCATTACCAAGCTGGCGATGGTTTGAATGCCGCGCAAGGATTGCTTTATGAGGCCAGCACCGAAGTGGGCAAGCTAGAAGCAGAAATTCGCTTTGTGGTGGAAGGACGCGTTCGCGCCGTGGCCCGCATCGCGCAAATTGCCGAGCAGCTTTTGGAGTGGAAAACCAGAGCCGATACCGCTGCGCAGCACCAGCTCGATTTAGAGGCTATGGAAGCGGGTGCAGAAGAACACGCCATGACTCTTGCCGCGCAATTAGAAGACATTGAAGCGCAAACACCCGAGTCGCAAGCCTTGCTGGATAAGGCTCGCGGGCGAGTCACGACGCAGCGCACGCAGGTTGTGCAGGTGCAACAGCAGATTCAAGTGCTGGCTGCCGAGCAGCGCAGTATTGATGAGCAATCGCGCAATATGGAACTACGCCGTGAGCGGTTAGCCGCCCAGCAAAAAGAAGTCGATGCGCCAGATCACGCCAAACTTGAAGCCTTGGGCGAAGAGTTGGGACTAGCAAAAGAAATTGCGATAGACGGCGTAGCTCGCCTTGAAGATTTGCAGGGGCAAGTACCTGCAAGCGACGAAGCGCGGCGCTTGGCGCAATCCACCACGACCAATGAATCTGCCAAATTAGCCGATACGCAGGCGCGGTTAGATGCTCTGCAAACGCTACAAGCACAGGTGATTGCCAATGACCGATTAAAGCCGTGGCTTGCCAAGCATGGACTCGATCATTTGACCAAATTGTGGACGAAGCTGCATATTGAAAAAGGCTGGGAAGCCGCACTGGAAGCGGCTTTGCAAAGCCGTATGGGAGCGCTGGAAGTGAGCCGCCTTGAGATGCTGACTTCGTTTGCAGTTGACGCACCTCCTGCGAAGTTGAGTTTTTATGCGCCGACAGCGGTTTCCTCTCAGTCAGTTGTCCAAGGCGGAGCACTTAAGGCATTAGCTAGCCTTGTTAAAACCTCGGATGCCAATCAGCAAAGCTTGATGAATGACTGGCTGCATGGCTGTTTCACGGCCGACTCGCTGGATGCGGCTTTGAAAGTGCGTGAGCAATTAGTAGCAGGCGACGTGGTTTACACGCCCGAAGGTCATGCCGTGACGCGCACCTCCATTTCGTTTTATGCGGCTGAAGGCGAGCAAGCAGGGCTACTTGCCAGAGCGCAAGAAATTGAAAATTTGGACAAGCAGGCGCGCGCGCAAACCCTGATGGCTCAAGATGCGCGGGCTGCTTTGCAACGTGCTGAAACGCATTACGCCGAAGTATCTAGCCAGCTTGGTACGGCGCAAAGCCAAGCCAGCCGTGCGCAAGCGGCAAGTCACGATTTAGAAATCAAATGGACAACGCTCTCGCGCCAGGTGAGTGAAGCCGAGGCGAGAAGTAGCCAATTGGCAGCCGATGTAGCGGAAATTGACGTGCACATGGCCGAGTTGTCTGAGCGCCGCGTGACGCTTGAGGCACAGTTTGAAGATTTGGATATTCAGCTGGCCGAGGCACAAGAAGTCGAAGCGACACAGGGCGACGGCGTGATTGAGGCCGAGCGCAAGCTAAATGCTCTGCGAGAGCAGCATCGTGCGATTGAGCGCCAGCAACAAGAAGCGGGCTTCCAAGGCCGAAGTTTGGTGGCTCGCAAAGAGGAGTTGGCGCGCAATATCACACTGGGGATTGCTCAAACAGCGAACCTGACGCGTGAGCATGAACAATTGGATGTTGATTTACTGCGTATGAATGATGCCGCAGCGCAATCGGGCTTACAAGCCGCACTGGCATTGAAATTGGAGCGCGAAACCAGTCTTGCCGCCAAGCGCAGTTTGTATGACGATCTCTCGCAAAAACTACGTGCTACGGACGAGCGCCGCATGGGTGCTGAGCGTGCGCTTGATCCGCAGCGTGGTCGTATTTCTGATTTGCAATTGAAAGAGCAAGCGACTCGTTTGGGTGCGCAGCAGTACGAGCAGTTGCTGTTGGATGCAAAAGCTGATTTGGATGTGGTTGAGGCTAGCGTCATGGCGGGTGCCGTGAAGTTGTGGGGCTTGGCGGGCGAAATTGAAAGACTCAACCAAGCGATTTCGAGCTTGGGTGCGATCAACTTAGCTGCTTTGGACGAGCTGACGTCGGCACGCGAGCGCAAGACATTCCTAGACTCGCAAATGACGGATTTGACTGAGGCACTCACTACGCTGCAAGACGCGATTAAAAAAATTGATGCTGAAACACGTGATTTGCTGGGTAACACGTTTAATCAGGTCAACGAGCAGTTTGGCTTGATGTTCCCCAAACTCTTTGGCGGTGGTCAAGCCAAATTGATGATGACGGGGGAGGAGATTTTAGATGCGGGCATTCAAGTGATTGCCCAGCCGCCAGGCAAAAAGAATCAAACGATTCATTTGCTCTCGGGCGGCGAAAAAGCGCTCACAGCCATCGCACTCGTGTTTGCGATTTTTATGCTCAATCCCGCACCGTTTTGTTTGCTGGACGAGGTCGATGCACCGCTGGACGATGCCAACACCGAGCGCTATTCAAAATTAGTCGCCAGCATGTCCGAGCAGACGCAGTTCTTGTTTATCAGTCATAACAAAATTGCCATGGAAATGGCCAAGCAATTGATTGGCGTGACGATGCAAGAGCAAGGTGTGTCGCGCATTGTGGCGGTGGATATGGAAGCAGCGACGTCCTTGGCAGATGCTTAAACTCTAGGCCATGAGCTTTCGCCTTCAACTCTTGCTAGTCGGTCTTGTCGTCCTTGCGTATTTGGGTGCACGCTGGTGGTGGTTGGAGCGCAAGCTAGCGCAAAAAACAGCATCAGAAACAGATGATGGTCTGCAGGCCACATCTGGATTGCCTCCCGAGAGGCTTGAGCCCACGATGTCCAGCCCGCTTGGCCTAGCGGATAGCGCCCCCGTCGAACCTTCCCTAGCACCTTCGCCTGAATTTGCGGCATTGTCTTTGGCAGCACCCGAACGCCGTCCCGTACTGCATCCACAGATTGATTGCATTGCCATGTTGGATATGGACGAGCCAAGCACAGGTGATTTCGCTTTAAGTTTGATGCCCACCACGCGTCGCATTGGCTCTAAAACTTGGCGCGTTGAAGGCTTTAATGCTGTCAGTAAAGCGTGGGAAGGTGTGACGGCAGGGCAAACCTATGATTATTTCCAAGCAGGCATTCAGCTTGTCAATCGTAATGGTGCTTTGAACGATGTAGAGTTTTCGGAATTTGTAGCCAAGGCTAGCCAGTTGGCAGAAAGCCTAGGCGCGTCAAGCGACTTTCCTGAGATGCTCTCTGAGGTCGCTCGCGCGAAGGAGCTCGAGCAATTCACGCTGGCGCACGACATTCGCTTATCGCTCAATCTGCATGCTAAACGCGCGGCTTGGAGCTTCGCTTATTTGCAGCAGCACGTGCAGCGCGCTGGTTTTGTGGCAGGCGTAATCCCAGGGCGTTGGGTGCTAGGCTCATCCGAGCACGAGTTGATTGCGCTCACGATCGATTCCCAAGCCGCGATGGCTGACGATGTGGAAGCCGTGCCGATTCGTAAGCTCACGCTGCTTTTGGATGTGCCGCAAGTGGCTAGAGGCGTTTTGCGTAGTGATGGGACGATTGGCAAACCTTTTGATGCCATGTGCGATGTGGCGATTCGCCTGTGTGCGGGCATGGAGGCTGCCATTGTGGATGAGCAAGGTCTCGCGGTGGACGTGCAAGCCTTGCAACGCACAGCCTCTGAATTAGAAGCTGTTTATGACCGCTTGGATAACGTAGGCTTATCTGCAGGTTCACAATTAGCCAAACGCTTGTTTTCATGAGTCC
>JANXRP010000093.1 GCA_025352965.1 Comamonadaceae bacterium | reverse complement strand
TTTTTCTTGCGGGATACGGATAAAAGCCATGATCTTGGTGCGATCTGATAACTTGAAACCCAATACGTTTTCATAAAACGGCATGACAGCGGCAACGTCCATACTATTGAGCACTGCATGCGCAAGGCGAATCGGCTTGTCAGCATTCTCTGCGGCATGCGGGTCAACGTCAGAGTGAGTCACATCGCCATAAACGATAGAGAGCACACGGCCTTGCGGATCGGCAATCGTGATGGCTTCGCCGCCGCTTGGCGCTTGAACCGCATGCCTAGGTTTAAATACACGTCCACCATGCAGCGTTGTCAGCAGAATAATTTCGTCCAAAGCCTTGCTGGATATGGCTTTCAAAGTGATGGCGTGCAGCACAGGCTTGTCGTTTTGGCGTATGGAGATCAAGTGGTGGTCTGCACCTGTGCCGCGCAGATAAACCACACCCGCATCACGAGCCGCCACGCTTAAATGCCAAGT
Source organism: Comamonadaceae bacterium (assembly GCA_025352965.1). Lineage (GTDB taxonomy): Bacteria > Pseudomonadota > Gammaproteobacteria > Burkholderiales > Burkholderiaceae_C > JASGCK01. The sequence continues at coordinate 32,328 of JANXRP010000093.1, read as the reverse complement.
TTCAATAAAAAACTTTTCTGCAGCAGCCACATCTGGCAAGCCAATTTCTACGCTACGTAGCGAATTAATATTTCCCATGTTTTCCTCAGAGCTTCAAGCCCAAAAATGTTTCTGCATTGCCGCGCAGCAAACGATCCTGCACACGCTCATCAAAACCTGCGTCAGCAATTCGCTTGGCAGGTGTGCGGTCATGAAAATTGAACGGATAGTCCGTGCCAATCATGAGCTGGGTTTCGCCAAACGTACTCACCAAGTGCTTGAGTGTTGGTTCGTCAAACACCAGCGTGTCGTAAAACAATTTGCGTGCTTGTACTAAAGGCGAGGCACTGACCGAGTCTTGCAGCGCAGGAAATGTTTTCCAGCCCTGCTGTAAGCGCGGCAAGAGCATCGCCAGCGTACCTCCTCCGTGACTAAAAGCAATGCGAAGCTGTGGGTGCTGCTGCATCAAATTGCTGGTAATCACCGATGCCGCAGCCAACCCAACGTCTGTGGGGTAACCTAGCACTTGCTGCAATGGCGCAGGACCAACAAGGCGATCCATACCAGCTGGGCGGATCGCATGTACAAACACGGCCGCGTTCAATCGCACGCATGCGGCAAAAAATGACTCAAATTCTGGCGCACCAATTGGCTTGCCATTGACATTGCTACCCACCTCTACGCCTGCAAACCCAAGCGTTTGCACCAAGTATTCGAGCTCGCGAATCGCCATGTCGACGTCTTGCAAGGGCACAGCACCAAAGCCCATAAGCGCACCGTTTGACTGAAGCACCATGTCTGCGATTTGGTCATTGAGATAGCGAATGAGTTGCTGCGCATCCTTGGTTTCCATCCAATACGACAAGAGCTCGGGCATGGGAGAGACCACTTGCAAGTCAAGGCCCATACTGGGCATGTCGGCAATCCGCTTTGGGATGTCCCAACATTTATCGGAGACGGTGCGGTAGTTTTTACCTGCAATCATGACATTTTTGTGACACTCGTGCGCAGGAGCCATTGATGGCCAGTCTGGCGGCATCTTAGCTCCGATATAGCTTGGAAAATGCTCAGGAATGACGTGAGCGTGGGTGTCAATGCCGCAGCAAAAAGGTTTCATATTGCGCATTCTAGAAATGCCTATTTTATTAATCAATCAAATAGCGTGAATAGTTAGAATCCAAAATATGGATAACAAAAATAAACTGAGCGATATCGATTTAAATTTACTGGTGGTGTTTCATGCGATGGCGGAGCAGCAAAGCGTGACCCGCGCCGCCGAGGCGTTGTCCCTCAGTCAACCCGCCACAAGTGCCGCATTGGCCAGGCTTCGTGCACTGTTAGGTGATCCGCTATTTGTCAAAACAGGGACATCTATGCGCCCCACGCCGCGTGCACTGCTGCTTGCGCCAACCGTGCGGCAAGTATTGACGACTATAAAAGAAGACATCCTTAAAGCCTCGGTGTTTGATAGCATGACCAGCACGCGCAGTTTCCATTTACTGGCACCTGATATTGCAGAAGTTATCGTACTGCCTCGCATCCTCAAGCGCCTGCGGCAAGTCGCGCCGAATATCAAGGTCAAAGTGACATCTATGCCACGCCTCGCTACTGCGCATGCATTGGAATCTGGTACGGCTGATTTGGCTATTGGCTATCTGCCTGACCTGCAAAAAAGTGGCTTCTTTCAACAACGTTTATTCAAGCACGCGTACGTCTGTATTGCACGGAGCGATCACCCCAGCTTGCGAGGGCGCATCAATTTGAAAGAGTATCTCGCCGCACCACACGCTGTCGTCCTTCCCGAAGGACGTGAGCATTTGGTTGAGCAGTTTTTAAATGCCAAACAAATACGCCGCAATGTGGTGCTTGAGCTATCGCATTTCATGAGTTTGCAAACGATCATTGCCAGCTCCGATTTGGTTGCCACCGTGCCCGAAGATTTAGCTGATTTTTTTGCTGCTCACGGTAACATTCAAATCATGCCGCTACCTTTGAAATCGCCTGAGGTACAGGTACACCAGTTTTGGCACCAACGCCTCAATAAAGATGCAGCAAATAGTTGGCTACGAGGTTTGGTGTTTGAAGCATTAAGCATGGGCTAGCCCAGCAGCAATCACACCCGCCACACAAATCGCTTCAATGTCAGAAGTGCGCGAGCATACACCAACGTTAAAACATCCGCTCCATTCGCATCTGATCGTCTGCAGTCTCACGCACACGAATGAGCGTCGCCATATCGCCATCAATCAGCACTTCTGCTGCACGTCCTCTGGTGTTGTAGTTACTCGCCATAGCCATGCAATATGCACCCGCGGACAGCACCGCCAGCAAGTCGCCAGACGTGACATTGAGCGCACGATCTCTGCCCAACCAGTCGCCGCTTTCGCACACTGGGCCAACAACATCGTAGACCACCTCTTCGCTAGAGCTTGCTGGACGAGGCTTACAGGGCACAATGCCATGGAAGGCTTGATACATGGCAGGGCGGGGTAAATCGTTCATGGCGGCATCAACGATGCAAAAGTTTTTATCCGATCCCGTTTTTGTGTAGAGCACCTCCGTCACGCACACACCTGCGTTGCCCACCAACGAGCGCCCTGGCTCAATCATCAGCTGCTTATCGTCAAAACCACGTGCATCAATTTTGGCGAGTAGCTGGGCCCACAACAGATCAGCCTCTGGCGGGGTGTCACCGTTGTAGTTGATGCCGAGCCCGCCGCCAAAATCGATGTGATGAATCGGGATGCCTGCGGCCTCCACGTTTGATACCAAATCGAGCACGCGATCCATCGCATCAAGGTACGGAGTGACTTCTGTAATTTGCGAGCCAATATGACAATCGATACCCACTACGCGCAAACCCTTTAACGATGCGGCGTGGCGATAGGTAGCAAGCGCCTCTTCGTGCGCAATGCCAAACTTGTTGCCCTTTAGCCCTGTCGAAATATACGGGTGTGTTTTGGGGTCCACATTGGGATTGACGCGAAGGCTAATCGGTGCGACTTTGCCAAGCTCCAGCGCCACAAGGTTCAACACATCAAGCTCGGGGATGCTCTCGACATTAAAGCAAGCGATGCCCACGTTGAGCGCTTGCCGCATCTCGGCGCGTGTTTTGCCAACACCTGAAAAAATGACTTTTTGCGGGTCAGCACCCGCTTTGAGTACACGCGCCAACTCTCCACCCGAGACAATATCGAAGCCACAACCGTTTTGCGCAAACAGTTGCAAGATAGCCAAGCTAGAGTTAGCTTTCATGGCATAGCAAATAAGTGCATTTCGCCCCACAAAGCCACGCTGGTAGGCACTAAGAGCAGATAACATCGCAGCTTTAGAATATACGAATAGCGGCGTTTGATGCTCAGCTGCAAGCGCAGCAAGCGGCACACCTTCAACATGAAGTGCATCGTTTTTGTAAGCCACAAAAGGGCTACCAGGGAGATTTTGAGAGGACATCGCAGTCATTATTTAGAAGGCACGGTGGGCACAGGCGTAGTTGAAGACGGTGGCAAATACAAATTACCTTTTTGCCCACAGGCTGCAAGCAAACAAAAAGCAATCAGCACGCCTAAAATGATTTTTTTCATGTGGAAATTGTAATGACACAAGCCCAAGCGCCTAACCTATCGGACATTGAATACCTGAATCATGCGGAAGCAGCGCTTGCAAGCATAGAGCAGAACTGCGATCTAATCAACGACAGCACTGACGCCGACATTGACAACCAGCGCACGGGCGGTATGGTAACAATGACTTTCACCAACAAAAGCCAAATCATCATCAACCTACAAAAACCGCTGCAAGAGATTTGGTTGGCCGCTAAAGCAGGCGGATTTCACTACAAATTTGATGTGCTCAGTCAAACTTGGCGCGACACAAAACAAGCAACTGAGCTGTTTACCGATATCAGTCGTTATGCCAGCGAGCAATCTGGTACAGCTCTCACTTTTAATTTCTAAATAAATCCAAGATACTCTTGCGCTCTTGCTCGCCACTGGGTTTATTGACGGCCGCATCTTTATTTGCTTCCAAGCCTAGATTGCTAACGCCAGCATTCTTGGTGAATTCGTCGTAGAACCATTCCCCACCACGGTTAACCACACCTTCTGGTGCGGACGCTTCGGTTGGTGCGATCCCTTTGAGCGCCGTTTGCATAAAGCCAATCCAAACAGGAAGGCTGAGGCCACCACCCGTTTCGCGGTCACCCAGACTTTTGGGGCTGTCGTAACCCATCCACGTCACCGCCGTCACGGTGGGGTTGTAGCCTGCAAACCAAGCGTCGTGCGAGTCGTTGGTTGTGCCCGTCTTGCCGTAAATGTCATCACGCTTGAGCTGTACGCGAGCCTTAGCCGCTGTGCCCGACCTTGTCACCTCTTGCAGCAAGGATGTCATAACAAACGCGTTGCGTGCATCAATGGCACGCTGCGATTCTTGAATCTCTTTGGGTGCAACATCAACCAAAGTCTTGCCACGTTCATCTGTGATTTTTTGAATCAACCATGGCGTCGTCAAATAACCACCATTGGCAAAAACTGAATACGCTGATGCCATTTGCATAGGGGTCACAGAGCCAGCGCCAAGCGCCATCGTCAAATATGGCGGATGCTTGTCTTCATCAAAACCAAAGCGCGTGATCCATTCCTGCGCGGTTTTCGCACCCGTGGCTTGCAGTACGCGAATCGAAATCATATTTTTTGACTGCGCGAGTCCTCGGCGTAGCGTCATCGGGCCATCAAATTTTCCATCATAATTTTTAGGCTCCCATGCTTGTCCACCCGTTACGCCAGCATCAAAGAAGAGCGGCGCATCGTTCACGATAGTCGCTGGTGTGAAACCCTTCTCTAAGGCTGCGGAATAAATAAAAGGCTTAAAGCTAGAACCTGGTTGACGCCACGCTTGGGTCACGTGATTGAATTTACTTTTCACAAAATCAAATCCACCTACCAGCGCCAAAATAGCACCGTCTTTCGGATTCATTGCCACAAACGCGCCCTCAACTTCAGGCAATTGGGTAATGTCCCAGCCCTTCTTCGCGTTTTGAATAACACGGATCACAGCGCCGCGTTTGATTTTTATTTTGGCACTCGCATTGGCTGCTAGGCCAGACTGGGCGGGCTTTAGCCCATCACCCGTGATTTCAATTGTCTCGCCATTGCTACGTTCAGCGACAATTTTTTTAGGATTGACTTCTAACACGACTGCTGCATAGACATCACCATTGTCAGGATGATCTTGCAAAGCTTCCAGTACGTCTTCAGCTAGTTGCTTAGGATCGTTTGAAAGATCCACAAACTCTTCAGGGCCGCGGTACACCTGACGACGCTCGTACTCCATGATGCCCGCTCGTAGCGATTTGTAAGCTGCAATTTGCTGCTCGGCTTTAATGGTGGTGTAGACGTTTAGTCCACGTGTGTAGGACTCGTCGCCATACTGTGCGTAAATAAGTTGGCGCGCCATTTCGGCCACATATTCTGACGGCACTTCAGAGGCAATGCCACCTTGTTTAATTTGCAGTGGCTGTACCTTAGCAGCCTCCATTTGCGCCTCGGTAATAAAACCTTGACCTTGCATACGCTCCAAGATATAGAGTTGACGTGATCTTGCGCGCTTGGGGTTGCTAATCGGGTTATAGGCCGAAGGTGCTTTAGGAAGCCCTGCCAGCATAGCGGCTTCAGCAATGGTGATGTCTTTAATCGACTTACCAAAATAAGCCTCTGAAGCGGCCGCAAAACCATACGCCCTGTGGCCTAGAAAGATTTGATTCATGTAGATTTCAAGAATCTGATCCTTGCTAAGACCCGCTTCCAACTTAAACGTGAGCAGCAATTCGTAAATTTTCCGTGTAAATGTTTTTTCAGTACTCAGGTACACATTCCTAGCGACCTGCATCGTAATCGTCGAAGCGCCTTGGCTTTTGGCACGCCAAAGATTAGCCAGACCCGCACGCATCACGCCAATGTAATCCACACCGCCATGTTCGTAAAACCGCGCATCCTCAATCGCGAGCACCGCGTCCTTCATAACCTTGGGCATATCTTTAATGCGCGTCAAGTTGCGCCGCTCTTCACCAAACTCACCAATCACTAACCCCTCGCTTGAGTAAATGCGTAGTGGTAATTTAGGGCGGTAGTCCGATAACTCACTAATGTCTGGCAAGTTGGGGTAAGCGACAGCCAGCGCAATACATACAAAGAAGGCAAGCGCCGCCATGCCAGCAGCAGCAAGGCCTGCCAAGGTGAGCGCCATGCGCGCTGGCCAACCTAGGGCAGCGTATTTTTCACGTAGTGTTTGAGCATCCATACTAGTAATTTAACCCCATTGCTGTGCGTACATCCATCATCGTCTCGCGCGCAGTGGTGCGTGCTCTTTGCGTCCCCGCATCGACAATCTCGCGCACGATTTTTGGATTAGCGACGTAGGATGCAGCACGCTCAAGCATCGGTTGTTGCTCTTTCAAAATCGCATCGATCACGGGCTTTTTACAGGTCAAGCAACCAAATTCGGCATTTTTGCAGCCATGCTCTGCCCAATCTTGTATGGGCTTGTCTGAATACACCAAATGGAATTGCCAAACGGGGCATTTGTTTGGATCACCCTTGTCGGTCAACTTTACCCGCGCGGGATCCGTCGGCATGGTGCGAATCTTTTGTTCGATGCTCTTGGCATCTTCACGAATCGCAATCGAGTTGCCATAACTCTTGCTCATCTTTTGACCATCTAAACCCGGCAGCTTGCTCGCCTTGGTCAAAAGCACCTGCGGTTCAGGCAAGATCGTTTTGCCCGTACCTCTAAACCAGCCTGTTAGTCGCTCTCGCTCGTTGCTATCCAAAAGCGGCGTGCTTCCAATGAACCCCAACGCGCCTTCTAAAGCTTTTTGATCGCCTGTTTCTTGAAAAGTTTTACGAGATTTTTCTACACGTTTGGCAGCATCCTTGCCCAGCTTCTCTAATGTTTGAGCCAAGAGCGTCTCAAAATTCGCCTCGCGACCGTACAAGTAGTTAAAGCGTCGCGCCGCTTCGCGTGTCAGCTCCACGTGGCCGGCTTGGTCTTCGCCCACAGGCACGTATTTGGCTTTGTAAATCAAAATGTCCGCCGCTTGCAACAGCGGATAGCCCAAAAATCCATAAGTGGACAAATCTTTGTCTTTCAACTTTTCCTGCTGATCTTTGTAGGTCGGCACACGCTCTAACCAGCTCATCGGAGTCCCCATCGCAAGTAACGTAAACAGCTCGGCGTGCTCAGGGATTCGGCTTTGTATAAATAACGTGCATTTATCGGGGTCAATGCCGCAAGCCAACCAATCAATCACCATCTCAAACGTGTGCTTTTCCATCACGTCGCGTGATTCGTAATGCGTGGTCAGTGCATGCCAATCGGCCACGAAGAAATAGCACTCGTGCGTGTGCTGGAGTTCCACCCAATTTTTAATTGCGCCGTGATAGTGACCAAGATGCAAAGCACCTGTTGGACGCATACCAGAGAGAACTCGTTCTTTATTTATCATTGTCATTTTGCTAAGTACCGCAAAGGTGAGAGCACCAGTTCTAAAAAATCATATGTCAAACCCATCATGGGCGACATCCAAATCGTATTGATGATCCCAGCAATCACCAGCCCCATCACAATAAAAAATCCCCAAGGCTCCACGCGCGACACTTGGTACGAATACGGATAAGGCAAGAGTCCGACCAGAATACGTCCACCATCTAACGGTGGCAACGGGAAGAGGTTAAATGCGAACATCACCGCGTTAGCCAGCACGCCGCCCTTGCACATGGCAAAGAAAAATTTATCTTGCACGCCCACAATCACCAGCACATATAAAAGCGCACCCCACAACACCGCTTGCACAAGATTAGATGCAGGGCCAGCGAGTGCCACCCACACCATATCGCGCTTGGGGTTGTGGAGTCTGCCAAAGTTGACGGGCACAGGCTTGGCATAACCAAACAAGAATGCACCGCTAGTTGCAAAGTAGAGCAACAGCGGCATGGCAATCGTGCCCATGGGGTCGATGTGTTTGAGCGGATTGAGTGTGACGCGCCCTAGTACATAGGCGGTGTTGTCACCAAGCCTAAGAGCCGCATAGCCATGCGCCGCTTCATGCAGCGTAATCGCCAGCAACACAGGCAAGGCGTAAATCAAAATCGTTGAAAAAATGTGTGCAAAGTCCATAACTATTTAAGCAATCCTATCTTCCAAAAGTTCCCACACGGGCTGTAGTGATCCCACCAAATCGGGCAACGTTCCAAGGTCGATACGGCTCTCATCGGGGGAATGAAAATCACTGCCTTTTGATGCCGTCAACTTAAACTCTTTCGCCATATCCGCATAAATCACGTACTCGGCCTCAGAATGACTGCCTGTGACAACCTCTACGCCGCGTCCGCCAAAATTTTTGAAGTCAGTAAAGAGCGCATACTCTTCGTTCGAGCTAAAACCATAACGCCCTGGATGCGCAATCACCGCTTCGCCACCAGCTTGGATAATCCAAGTGACCGCATCTTTCAGCTTTGACCAGCGGTGCGGCACAAAGCCTGGCTTGCCCTCCGTCAAGTATTTGCGGAACACCGAATTGGTATCAGGGCACACACCGCTCGCCACCAAATGCCGTGCAAAATGCGAGCGCGAAATCAGATCAGGATTACCCACATATTTGAGCGCGCCGTCAAATGCGCCTTTGATGCCGACCTTTGCCAGTCCATCTGACATCTCGTGCGCACGCGCCAAACGCCCCCCTCGGACGGAAGCTAAACCAGCTATGAGCTCGACATTCGTTTCATCAAAACCAAGCCCAACGATATGCACCGTTTTATCGGCAAACGTAACGGAAATTTCCACACCCGTCAGGTAGTTCATACCGTTCGCTTTGGCAGCAGCGCGAGCCCGCGCAATACCGCCTAACTCGTCGTGATCGGTCAGTGCCCAGAGTTCCACGCCGTTTTTAGCAGCACGCTCGGCCACCGCTTCAGGAGTCAACGTGCCATCGGACACGACCGAATGGCAATGCAGATCAGCATTTAATAAATTCGAGCTCTTGAGGTTGGCTAGGTTCATGGCGGTGTTGGTCATGGAGTCATTATCACGGGTGGGCACCAAAAATAAGACGTGGTCATAGGCTTAGAAAACTGAAACAGCGCGTCCACCACACCATCGTTCAAACCTGCCATACGGTGCATTTGCGCCTCGACGGCATTGAAGGATTTACCAAACGCTGCGAACATCAACCCCGAACTTTTGTCGCCGGCTTGCTCACTGCACCACGGCATAGAACGACGCAGCACAAATGCTTCGGGGTCAAAGTCTTCCTGCGCCGTGCGCCGCACATGTGCCGACTCGGGCGCATCTTCTAGCTCTTCGTTATCTGATTTGCGACGACCTATTGCATTGTCCTGCTCATGCGTTGTCATCGCACCAAACGCCTGCCAATCATGCTGCCAGCGCTGTACAGCTAAAAAACTAGCCCCATTTAAAACAGGATCCGCGCTTTGCAAAAAGGCCGCAGAGCGAGCCGCTGCGCCCTGTGGATTCTCCGTACCATCCTCATAACCCGTGAGATCGCGTGCGGTTTTGTCTTTGCCAAGCGTGTGCTTAAAAGCTGCGACGGATTCGCGCAGCACAAATGCAGTTTTCAATTGTTTGGCGAGCTTTTGCTCTAACAGCATCAGTGCCTGCGCGTTATCTCCGCGCAGCCACAACAAAAGCGCAGCGGGATAAGAGGGAATCACAATTTTCGATGTTGTCTGTAAAGCTTCAAACTCACGCAAGCCCGCCACCTCGTAGCCCACAACCTGCGCAGCTTGCAGACCAATACAGACCACAACATCCAGTTGGCGTGGCTTAGGGGCAAGGGGGCTAAGCGCTTGCCGAATATCTACCGCGCTCGCACCTTTGGTCAAGTCGAAAAAGACGTAACGACCAAAGCGCGGGACTTCGGCAAGAATGCCGGCTTGAAAATTAGCCAAGAACGACCTCACCCTTAAACGAATACGCCTTTGCCTCCGTAATCGTCAGATCAACAAGCTGCCCAATCAAACGCGCCTGACCTGCAAAGCTCACCAAACGATTGCATTCGGTACGTCCCATGAGTTGATTTTCTTTATTGCCTGCTTTCTCAACGAGCACGCGCTGCACAGTGCCGAGTTTGCTAGTCGCAATTTTTTGCGCATTCGCTTCAATCGTGGCTTGGAGTAGCTGCAAGCGTTTGAGCTTGACCTCGTGCGGCGTCTCGTCTTGCAAATTAGCCGCTGGCGTGCCTGGACGTGGGCTAAAAATAAAACTGAAACTGTTGTCAAAACCAATCTCGTTGATGAGATTCATCATCTTTTCAAAGTCGCTATCCGTCTCGCCCGGAAAGCCCACAATAAAGTCGCTTGATATCGAAATGTCAGGACGGATTGCACGCAATTTGCGTATCGAGCTTTTAAATTGCAGCGAGGTATAGCCGCGCTTCATCGCCATCAAAATCCGATCCGAGCCATGCTGCACAGGCAAGTGCAAGTGATTGACCAGCTTGGGGTTGCGAGCGTAACAATCTATCAAACGCTGACCAAACTCGTTGGGATGGCTCGTGGTGTAGCGGATGCGCTGGATAGCCTTCATCTCGCCAATGCGATCTAGGAGATAAGCGAAATCGACAATCTCGCTGGTCTCATCTCCTTTAACCAAATGACCACGATAGCCATTGACGTTTTGACCGAGCAAGTTCACTTCGATGACGCCTTGTTTTGTGAGATGCGTAATTTCCGCCATCACGTCATCAAACGGACGGCTTACCTCTTCGCCGCGCGTGTAAGGTACAACGCAGTACGAGCAATATTTGGAGCAGCCTTCCATGATCGACACAAACGCGGAAGCTCCATCCACACGGGCGGGCGGCAAGTGATCGAATTTTTCAATCTCGGGGAACGTGATATCGACTTGCGGTTTGTTTTTGGCTTTGCGGGCACTCAATAACTCAGGCAAGCGATGCAAGGTCTGCGGGCCAAACACCACATCCACATAGGGCGCACGGGCAATAATCGCCGCGCCTTCTTGACTAGCGACGCAGCCACCTACGCCAATTTGCACGCCCTTGGCTTTGAGATGCTTCACGCGCCCCAAATCGCTAAACACCTTCTCCTGCGCTTTTTCGCGCACCGAGCAAGTGTTAAACAAGATGAGATCAGCCTCCTCGACGTTGTCAGTTTTGATGTAACCCTCCGCGCCGTGCATCACGTCCACCATCTTGTCCGAGTCGTACTCGTTCATTTGGCAGCCAAAGGTTTTGATAAATACTTTTTTATTTGGATTCACGGGATTGCCTATCAGTGCATGCGTGCTGGAGAAGCTTTGATTATCCCCGAGGATGATGGTCATGCACGATTTGTTTCAAACGCTCCCTCGCCACATGCGTATAAATCGTCGTGGTCGTAATGTCTGCATGGCCTAGCAAAAGCTGCACGGCTCGCAAATCTGCGCCGTGATTGAGCAAGTGCGTGGCAAAGGCATGACGCAGCGTGTGCGGCGACAGCGGCGCTGTGATGGCGGCTTGTTGTGCATATTTTTTGATAATGTGCCAAAAACCTTCACGCGTCATGCGACTGCCGCGCGTGGTCACAAACAAATCGTCGGTGAGCTGCCCGCTCAAAATCTCAGGTCTCGATTCTTTTAAATAACGCTCAATCCACTGGGCTGCAACTTGCCCAAATGGCACGACACGCTCTTTGCTGCCCTTGCCTGTCACGCGCAAGGCGTTGTCATTCATGCTGACATAAAACGTCTTGAGACTCACCAGTTCGCTCACTCGCAGGCCACATGCATAAAGGAGTTCCAGCATGGCACGGTCACGCAAACCCAGTGGCGTATCGATATGGGGCGCTAGCAGGAGCGATTCGACTTGCGCCTCTGATAGCGTCTTGATAGATCGTTGCAAAGCTTTGGCGCTGACTAATCTGAGCGTCGGGTCTTGCGCCATGTGATGTTCACGAACCGCCCACCTGAAGAATCGCTTGAACGCTGCTTGCCGACGGTTGGCGGTGCTGCTTTTTGTAGCCGCGTGTTTGGCGGCAAAGTAGCCATCAATGTCCGTTTGCACAGTTTGCTCTAGGCTACGTCCTTGCTGCATCAACCATGTGCCAAAAAGCTTCAAGTCCCGCCGATAGGCCTCTAAGGTGTTTTTAGCTAACCCCTCTTCTAGCCACAGCGCATCAATGAAGCTATCGACAAGAGCAAGAGGCTGCGTGGACATTAATCCAGCTTGAGCTTGGCCGAGGTCACCACTTTTTTGTACACCTCGAATTCCGCTTTAATTTGCGCGGCAAATTGCTCTGGGCTATTGGCAACCACAAGCGAACCCGTGTCCTCGATCTTCCTTTTCACAATCGGATCTTCGACTGCTTTTTTGACGCCCGCGCTAATTTTTTCTACGACTTCTTTGGGCAAATTCTTAGGGCCATAAATACCGTAATAGGCCATGCGATTCACGGGCTCTAAGCCCACTTCTTTAAACGTAGGCACATTGGGCAGCACAGCTAAACGTGTGGGTGCTGCCACGACAATCGCAATCAATTTGCCATCTTTAATGAACGGCAACGCAGAAGGCAAATTATCAAAAATAATCGACACTTGCCCACCCACCGTATCGCGCAGCGCAGGGCCCGCACCCGAATAAGGAATATGCGTAATAAACACGCCCGCTAAGTTTTTATACAGCTCCGTTTGCAAATGCCCAATGCCGCCGACACCCGATGACGAGTACGAGTATTTACCTGGATTTTTTTTGAGCTCGGCGACAAAACCTTTGTAGTCCCTAGCTGGAAAACTAGGATGAACGGCGATCACGTTCGGCGTTGCAGCCACATTGATGATGGGCGTAAAGTCTGTGAGTGGGTTGTAGGGGGTCTTTGGATTGATCGCAGGATTAGCCGCTGTTGTGGATACCGTGGCCATGCCAAGGTTGTAGCCATCAGGCACAGCTCGGGATGTTTCTGCTGCGCCAACCACACCGCCACCACCCACTTTATTAAGAACGATCACCGACTGTCCAAGCGATTTCCCCAAAGGCTCGGAAATCACACGCGCCACAATGTCCGTGGTCCCGCCCGGCGCAAATGGCACTTGCAATGTGACAGGTTTATTCGGGTAAGTTTGCGCGGAAATGTTGATAGCCACAAGCGCCATCGCGTAGGCCAAGCTAAGTTTGATGTGTTTCATTGAATGCGTCCTATGGATGAGTGCTAAAAAAGGAATTTTATGCCGCTACAGAGGTCGCGGGACTAAGTAGTTTCAACCATTTTTTGGCAGGCAACTCCCAGCGCGAATCAATGGCTTCTGCGCGTTGAGTCAACACCTCTCGCGATACCTTCGGTGCTGTACGGAACGCCATGACCACCGTATTGCCTTCACGCGTTGGCTTGAATGCCCACACGCAATCGACACCAAAGACCTGCTTAATCTTTTCTAAGCTGGCTTTGTAGCTGTTATCACGTCCAAACAGATTCACGGTCATTGCGCCCTCATCTGTCAACACCGCACGGCAGTCAGCATAAAAGGAAGCGGAATCCATCACGGGAGCCGCCGCTTCATGGTCATATAAATCCACTGCAAGTGCATCAACGGCGCCCAACCACTTCGCAGATTTGATCTCGTTAGCGGCATCAGCCAACACAATTTGCAACCGATTGTTGTCTGGCGGCAGTTTAAACCACTGTTGGCACATAGTGATTACTTTTGAATTAATTTCTATTGCGGCCGTTCGCATCCCTAAAATTTTGTAACAGCACTTGGTAATGGCTGCAGCCCCAAGTCCTAGTTGCAAGGCTTGTCGATCTTTTACCGAGGTACTGGGTACAAAAAGCAGCCACGCCATCATACGTTGCACGTATTCCAACTCGATTTTGAAAGGCGTTTTAATCGTCATGGTACCTTGCACCCATGGCGTATCGAGGTGAAGGCAACGCACGCCATCCCATTCACTCAGACTGACATTAGGGGATTTTTTAACTACCATTTTTAAATAGGATTTTTAAAATTTGCACACTAAAAGCCTATAATCTAGGGTGCCAATTTTGTATACACACCCTTATATGCCCGGATATTCTCTTTCGCACCGCATCCTCGCTTTTGTTAGAGCGTGCGCTTATGCGTTCACTCTTTGCATCAGTTTGAGTTCAAACGCGATTGCACAAAATAGCGATGTCGACCAAATTGCTAAGGCGCATGATTTTGTCTCCAATCGTAATTGGTCAAATGCAGAAGCTCTCTTGCTTCCCCTCACAAAAAGCCAACCGAAAAATCCCTTCATCTTTTATGACCTCGCGCAAGTCTATGAAAATACCAACCGTGTGGATTTAGCCAAACAAATTTATCAAGGACTAACCAACACGTTGAGTGCTGACCCCAACCAATACACGGTCGTTGTTCGTGCGCCCTATGCTAGTCGATTAGTCAGTTTGGTGTCCCTTGCGCAAGCCAAACTCAATGCCATTAACGATAGACCAGCTATCGTGCCGCAGTCCATAGCCACTATTCCACCGCTCACATCGACGACGGCCATCATACCGACAACGCCACTAACAATCAGGCAAATCACCTATTCACAGTCTTTGAGAGAAAAGCATTTAACGGTAAGCGCAGCTATGAAGAGTTGGGCAGCAGCGTGGGCAAACAAAAATTTGCCAAACTATTACGCTAGCTACACACCTGATTTTCGTGGCGAGATGCCAACACGGACAGCATGGGAAAATAAACGCCGAGAGACGATTGGTCGTGAGACCAATATTGAAATTAATTTCAAAAATCTTGAAATAACAAGTCTGTCACCAACCAGTGTTCAAGCTCGATTTTTACAGTCCTATTTTTCGGACAACCAAAGTAGCAAAGCTCGCAAAACTTTGCTCTTCAAACTGAGTAATGGACACTGGCTCATCGAGCGTGAATCAATCAAATAATGATGATAGGAATCAAACCCGTATGACAACTCACTCCAGACTCTTATCAGCTTTGTGCACCGCCTTGCTCTCGAGCGTGACTGCCCTGCTGCTAAACGGCACCGTGCTTGGGCAAAGCCGGACGCCAGATGTGCCACTGACACCACTGGCCGAAGCACAGGCAGCGCTGGAGAAACGCGATTGGACTAGTGCAGAAGCATTGCTCACGCCACTACTCAAAGTTGAGCCAAAAAATCCATTTGCCTACTTTGAAATGGCTCAGCTGTATGAAAATACCAACCGTGTGCAAGCCGCAAAAAATATTTATCAAGCGATTGCCGTTATTCCAGAAGCGGAAAAGTCGAACTATGTTGTCATTGCAATCAAAGACAATAAAAAGTATATGGTCTTGCTGCCAAACTTGGCGCAAGAAAGATTAGATGCTCTCAATAATGCTGCGCCAGCTGTAGTGGCCTCCCCATCAGTAAACCTCGCGGCACGCTCAGTTGTACCCACCGTAGCAGCCCCCACGACTATGCCCCCCTCCGTATCATCCTCCGCTGTGGAAAATGCACCGTCCGTCATGGGTATGCGCCAATGGCTAGCGGCATGGCAATCGAAACAGCTAGATGCGTACTTTGCCAGTTATGTTCCTGGCTATAAAGGTGATACGGCAACGTCAGATGCTTGGCAAAAAGCAAGAGCCCAGCGCATCAACACCAAAACTAAAATTTCCATCAATGCTTATGACGTTGCCATGATGCCCTTAGATGCACAGCAAGTGCAACTAGACTTCACCCAAGCCTATGTGTCCAACTCTTTTGTTGACATCACTCGCAAAACCTTGGTCATGATCAACAACAATGGGCGGTGGCTCATTAAAAAAGAAACGACCAAATAGTTGTTTGACGTTGCGCGTGGTTTGCTCTGCTACAGCAGATGCATTCACACCGCGCAGATCCGTCAACACTGCGCCAATCCGAGGTAACTCGATTGGCGTATTTTTTTGAGCGCTTTTTCCTTGTGCCCGCTTATCCGCCGTCACATACAGCCACTGCGGCGGAATGTCTGGCGCGTCTGTCTCTAGCACAATAGAGGTGAGTGGTAACTCGGTCGCCAAGCGCCTAATTTGCAGTGAGCGCTCATAGGTCAGCGTTCCACCAAATCCCAGCTTGAATCCTAAATCAATCAAATTCTGGGCTTGCTGCAAACTGCCGTTAAACGCGTGGGCAATCCCCCCAACGCGACTAGGCCAGGCCTTATCCCGCAGGCCTTTCAAGAGCTTATCGGCACTGCGCCTGACATGCAAAATAACGGGCAACTCAAAGCGCTTAGCAAGCGCCAACTGCGCCGTATAAAAATACCATTGCCGCTCGCGCATCTCGGGTGTGCAAAGCTCGGGGACAAAATAATCAAGTCCAATTTCGCCTACTGCGACAAGGCGCTTATCGTCTTTGAGCTTTGATAGTTGCTCTTCCAAAAAAATCAAATCATCGTCATGTGCTTTTGGAACGTAGAGCGGATGAATCCCAAGCGCATACACATCCCCATGCTTGTGCGCGAGCGCCCTCACTGTTTCAAAATTAGCGCGTTCTACAGCTGGAATCACGCAAAGATCGACGCCCGCAAGCCTTGCAGCCAATCGCACCGCATCGCGGTCAGCATCAAACTCAGGTGCATCGAGATGGCAATGGCTGTCAATCCACACGGCTTATCCTATCCCCGCATCCGCACCAGCTTGCCAGGCTTGTGACGCGTCATCTCGCCATCGCGAATCACACACTGCCCCGCCACCCAAGTACCCACATAGCCTTCAGCTTTTTGCACAAAACGCTTGCCGCCTGCAGGTAAATCACGCACAAGTTCTGGAATACCAAGCGCCAACTTGGCGGGATCAATGACGTTGATATCGGCACGCATCCCGACTTGTAGCACCCCACGATCTTTAAGTCCTAAATACACGGCTTGCTTTTGCGTCAACATATGCACCACGGCGGGAAGCGCCATCTGGCGTGGGTCATCAGCCTTTTGCATACCCTGCACCCAATGCGTCAGCATGAAGGTAGAAAAGCTCGCGTCGCACACCGTACCGACATGCGCGCCAGCGTCCGAGAGCCCTAACAAAGCGCGTGGATGCGTCAGCATCTGGTGCACGACGTTCAAATTGCCTTCGTTGTAATTAAAGATCGGGAAATAAATCAGATTGCCACCCCCGTCCTCGGCAAGGTAGTCGTAAATCGCCTCCATCGCTGTGATGCCGCCTTGTTTTGCACGTGCATAAAAACTGTCCTTCACATGCGGCTCGTAATTGACTTTACCCTGCATGACAAGTGGGAACATTCGTGCACTAATGCGTTCGATTTGCGAACGAAGAATATCCACGAGCGGCGGCACAGCAGATTTACCATCCGCCAATTTGACCGCAGGCTCGCAAAGCATGCGCTGCTTGACCTTTGCATCACGCATCGCTGCAGCACGCTCGGGTAGCGGCTTCAGCGCAAGCTCTTGGTAGGCAGGGCATCCCATGAAAAGATGGAACGACGCATCCAGTCCCGTAATAACCCCAATGCCACGCGGTGCGGTTTGCAAATACAGCGATAGGTTTTCCACAGAAGCCTCATCTAACAATGCTTCCACACGTTTTTGCATCTCCAGATATTGCTCCCCGCCCGGGTCGCGCTGCAACCATGTCATGGATAGCGGCTTGTTAGCGGCTTCGGCCATTGCAACCACAAGTTCAAATTCAGCATCAAATGTCGCTTTGCCACGCAGCACATCAAAATCACTGACAACTTGCACCACACCATGGTTGAATTTTTTGAGCACGCTAGAGAGCGCCGTCAGCTCGGTGCGGCTGGATTCTGATGCTGGTGTCGCCTCACCACGGCTAGTACGGTGGTTGTCGCTGCGCCCCGTCGAAAAACCCACCGCCCCTGCTCGCAAAGCCTCATCCAGCAAGGCTTGCATGGCATCGATATCGGCAGTCGTTGCATCCGCATTTGCCTTGGCGCGCTCACCCATCACAAACATTCTGAGCGGATCGTGCGGCACTTGCACCAAATAATCCAAACTGCGCGGCGTTTTCTCTAAGGCCGTCATATACTCTGGGAAACTGTGCCAATCCCACTTCAGACCTTCCGCCAGTGCTGCACCCGGGATGTCCTCCACTCCTTCCATGAGTTCAATCAAACGCGGCTCTTCACCTTTTCGAACGGGTGCAAAGCCGACGCCGCAGTTGCCCATTACCAGTGTGGTCACACCGTGATAAATGCTGGGCACAAACGCATCATCCCAAGTCGCTTGGCCATCGTAGTGCGTGTGCAAATCAATAAAACCTGGAGTGACCCACGCACCATTTGCATGAATCGTTTCTTTGGCTGAATCTAGGATGCTCCCAATCTCAGCAATCAAGCCATCCTTGATACCAATGTTCGCTACACGTGGCTCTGCGCCAGTTCCATCAACGACAAGGCCGCCTTTAATAACTAAATCAAACATTTTTATCGCTCCAACGCCAATAAAAAGCACATGACAGGCCGCTCACGATGTGCCAAATGCCCCAAAGGCTCGCAATCACCACCATCCCTAAATCGCTATTAAATTGCACCGCGATGATGCCCAGCGCCAGACCCGAGTTCTGCATGCCGCCTTCAATCATGATGGCACGCTTATCCACCTCAGGCACACGCATCGCCTTAGATGTGATCCAGCCTGTAAACAATCCAAAGGCATTGTGTGCAATCACCAGTCCTAACGTCGGCAATAGTGCCAGCGTGAGCTGCTGACGTTCGCGCAACAAACCTAAAACGATGAAAGCAAACAACGCAAACAATGCAAAATTACCCAGCGGTTTTTTGATTTTTTGCGTAACAGCTGGCAAACGGTGCGAAAACGCCAAGCCAAGTGCCATGGGAACTGCAAGTAAAAACAAGAGTGACAACCAGATCGCTGAGGCATCAATTGACAAAGTTTTTAACCAGCCGCTCGTTGCGGGATTGGTGGCCATCATCCAAGAGAAATTAAACGGCGTCAAAAAGAGCGCCAGGATACTTGCCACAGCCGAAATACTGACCGACAGCGCCGTGTTACCGCGACCAAAATGAGTCACAAAATTTGACAAGCTTCCGCCAGGGCAAGAGGCGACCAAAATCATGGCTGCTTCGATATTGGGTGGCAAATCCAGCCATAGCGTCGCGAGCCACGTACCGACGGGTAGCAAAATAAATTGAGGGATTAAACCCGCAATGACACTCTTAGGGGTTTGCACCACACGCTTGAAATCATCCACATGTAATTCAAGCGCCACAGAAAAAACCATGATGGCCAAAACCAAACTTAAAACGAGTTGTGTGGTGTTCATGTTATTCCTATGCTGAGTCCAAATTGCCTGTCGCATCTCGCCGCAAGCGCTTCATCGTGCGTGACCAAAACAAACGCGGTACCTTGCGCTTTGGCTAGGACAAGCATCATCTCAAAAATACCATCTGCCGTTCGCCTATCCAAATTACCCGTTGGCTCGTCGGCCAATACGCACGAGGGTTTGCAGACGAGTGACCTCGCAATTGCCACCCGCTGACGCTCACCGCCCGATAGCTCGGCGGGCCTATGCGTCATGCGGCTTGCCAGCCCAACGTCCTTCAAAATTTGCGCGGCATGCTCGCGTGCTTGCTCACGATTCATACGCCTGATCCACAGAGGCATAGCCACGTTATCCAGCGCCGAAAATTCAGGTAACAAATGATGGAATTGGTACACAAACCCAAGGTGCTGATTGCGCCATGCGCCTTGCTCAGATTGACTCATACTTGTCCAATCACGACTCATCAGCGACACGCTACCGCTAGTTGGTGCATCCAAACCGCCAAGCAAATGCAGTAGCGTGCTTTTGCCCGAACCTGATGCACCCACGATGGCGAGCGTTTCGCCTTTGGCAATCGTCAAATCTAGATTTTGCAGAACCGTCACGTCCAACAAACCGTCATGAAAGCGTTTACTCAAATTGCATGCTTGCAAAATCACATTACTCATAACGCAATGCCTCCGCAGGATTGACACGGCTAGCACGGTAACTTGGGTACAGCGTCGCCGCGAATGCGAGCACTAACGCAATCACCGTAATCGGCACAATATCGCCGCTTTGCGGCTCGCTAGGCATACGGCTAATCAAGTAAATATCGCGCGGCAAGAAACTCGCGTTAAACAAGCGTTCAATTGCTGGCACGATGATGTCAATGTTATAGGCAACTAACAGCCCAAGACCAAGCCCAGCAAGGGTTCCCACCACACCCACTGCCGCACCTTGAACCACAAAGATGCCCATGATGGAGCGCGGTGTTGCACCCAGGGTTCGCAAAATCGCAATGTCGGCGCGCTTGTCCGTCACCGTCATTACAAGAGTACTTACCAAATTGAACGCAGCCACCGCGACGATGAGTGTGAGGATGATGAACATCATGGTTTTTTCGACTTGTACGGCGGCAAACCAAGTGCGATTTTGTTTGGTCCAATCGCGGACATAAAGGTTGCCAAGATCCGTTTTGACAGATAGGGCTTTTGAGAGGTCATCCCCCACTTGCAGCGCGGTGTGCAAATCACGTAATTTGACGCGAACACCGCTTGCGCCTTCTAGTCTAAAAATTTTGGCAGCGTCGCTCACATGCACCATGGCAAGGTTGGCGTCGTACTCGTAATGCCCTGAATTAAATGTGCCCAGTACCTTCATTTGCTTGAGCCGCGGCGTAATCCCAGCAGGTGTCACTTGTCCGCTAGGTGCAATCAAAGTCACCACGTCGCCCGCCATGACGCCAAGGCGTTTAGCTAGGTCATTGCCAAGCACAATGCCAAACTCACCCTCCCGCAAGGTTTGAAAGACAAGGCGCGAGCGCGCATTGACAACATCGCTAACCTCTGATTCCAGTTCAGGGACGATGCCACGCACCAGCACGCCCTTCATATCCTCGCCCCTTGCTAGCAATGCCTGTGCGTCGATGAATGGCGCGGCACCCACCACCTCAGGGTTCTTTTTTATCTCAGCGATAGTTCCCAGCACATCGCGTAGTGCGCCGCCATCATTCGCAATCACTTCAATGTGCGAGACCACGCCCAGCATACGGTCGCGGACTTCTTTTTGGAAGCCATTCATCACCGACAGCACAATAATGAGCGCCGCCACGCCAAGACCAATGCCCAGCATCGACACACCCGAGATGAAGGAGATAAAGCCATTACGCCGTGTGCTCCGCCCTGCACGCGTGTAGCGCCAACCCAAGAGCCACTCGTATGGAATTTCAAACGTTTTAGAAAATAGTGTCATAGCGGACAATTGTGGCATGGACTTCCTGATTCCCTTTGCCTCTAGCCTAGATGCCTCCTGCCAAGCCGCCATCAAAACGCTGCAACTGCCAAACCTGACACGTTTTCTCAAACAGGCTGAAGTTGTGCACACCGACAGTGGCGATGAATTTGACTTTATTCCGCCACACGAACGTGTGCTCGGATTGACGCAGCAAGTCATCGTCACCCCTTGCCACTGGTCGGTTGGCATTGACAACATCCGCATGGAGAACCCAGACGATTTGCAACTGACAGATGCAGAATCGAAAGATTTTTTTGCAGCCATTCAACCTTACTTTTTTGATGACAACATCGCCTTGACCTACCAATCTGCCATAACTTGGCACGCCAGTAGTTCGTTATTTGCAAATTTGCCGCTGGCGTCCATCGACCGTGCCATCGGCCGCAACGTCGATGTGTGGCAACCACCCGCCGAACAAAGCAAAAGCATCCGCCGCTTGCAAAACGAGATGCAAATGCTGCTCTACACGCACCCGATTAACGAAGCCAGAGAAGCGCGTGGCTTGCCCACCGTGAATTCGTTTTGGCTCAGCCGCCAAGTTTGCACACCTACAAATAGCCACCCTTGTGTTGATTCAGCCCTGCGAGAATCCGCGCTACGAAGCGATTGGCATCGTTGGCTGCAGAGCTGGCAGGCCATAGACACCCTGCTCGCGCAAGCAGCTCAAATCACCCTCTGCGGAGAGCGTCATTCCATAAGGCTTGCAGAGCCTTTTTCCAGAACATTCATACAAAAAACGAAACGATTGTTTCAGCAAAAACCAAGCGCTCAATCCATTTTGGAATCGCTATGAGCGGCGATATTCATATTGCCACGCGAGATATCCCACCACGCACGCAGTGGGCGCTTGAGCAATCAGGACTACCGCCCCTACTAGCCAAACTCTACGCCGCAAGGGGCGTTACATCGCGTGACGAGTTAGATGACTCGCTCTCCAAACTCTTGCCGCCCAGCGGATTGCTTGGCATTGATGTCGCCGCCAAATTGCTTGCTGATGCCATCATTAAACAATCGCGTATTTGCATCGTGGCCGACTACGACTGCGATGGCGCAACCGCCTGCGCCGTCGCACTGCGAGGCTTGCGGCTCCTTGGCGCGCAGCATGTGGACTATCTTGTTCCTAACCGCGTAGTCGATGGTTATGGTCTCACGCCGAGCATTTCAGAACGCGTTGCACAGACGGGCGCACAAGTGCTCATTACCGTGGATAACGGTATCGCAAGCTGCACGGGGGTAGCTCGCGCCAAAGAGCTGGGGCTGACTGTCATCGTGACCGATCATCACTTACCTGTGGCCGAGACACCCGCAGCCGATGCCATCATCAACCCGAACCAACATGGCTGCACCTTTGCCAGCAAAGCGATGGCAGGTGTGGGCGTAATGTTCTATACGCTCTTGGCCACGCGCTCTGAAATGCGCAAGCGCGATTTGTATGAAATCAGCCCGCAGCCCAAGCTAGATGGACTCTTGCCCTTGGTCGCCCTTGGCACCGTCGCCGATGTCGTCAAGCTGGACGTCAACAATCGCCGCCTCGTCTCGCAAGGTCTGCGGCGCATCCGTGCGGGTCATTTACCTATCGGCATGGCGGCTCTGTTTGCCGTTGCGGGGCGTAAATCGTTCGCTGCCACCACCGCAGATTTTGGTTTTGCGCTTGCCCCACGCATCAATGCGGCTGGACGTTTATCCGATATGCGCCTTGGCATTGAATGCCTTACTACCGACGATACAGCAAGAGCAAACGAGCTTGCCAAGCAGCTGGACAGCATCAACCGCGAGCGACGCGAGATTGAAGGCGGCATGCGCGATCTGGCGCTAGAGATTGCGGCTAATTTACTGGATGCCTCGGAAGAACCCGAAAACTCGAAGCGTTGTGCGATTAGTGTGTTCAATCCAAATTTCCACGAAGGCGTGGTTGGCATCGTTGCCTCGCGTCTCAAAGACCAGTGGCACAGACCCACCTTTGTCTTTGCACCTAGCGGTGCAGACGGCAAGGGGCACGAACTCAAAGGTTCAGGGCGCTCGATTGCGGGTTTTCATCTGCGTGATGCACTCGACTTAGTGGCCAAGCAGCATCCTGATTTGTTACTGCGTTTTGGTGGGCACGCCATGGCAGCAGGCTGCACGATTCATGAGGACAACTTCGAGCTATTTGATACAGCTTTTCAAAAAGTGGCGAGCGACTGGTTAGATACAGACACCTTGCAGCGGCGTTTGCTGACTGATGGCTCACTGCCCGCCGTCGAATGCCGCGTCGATGTCGCCGAGAGCTTAAATCGTGAGGTGTGGGGACAGGGTTTCGCAGCCCCCGTTTTTTGCGACACCGTGGAAGTCGTGAGTCAGCGCATCGTGGGAGAGAAACACCTCGCACTCAAACTGAAACATCAAGGCGTGCCAGTTGAAGGCATTTGGTTTAACCGTATTGAACCGCTGAAAAGCCCAGCCAGCTTGGCTTACAGGCTAGAGGTGGATGAATGGCAAGGCAACAAACGCGTCAAATGGATGATTGAAGCGGCTAGTTAAATTAGCTAAACAGCGCCGCCACTTTTTTCTTCGATTTGATGTTGTGCGAGATACCCGCCCTTACGGAAGCCACATGGGTATTGGCATGCGAAGCAGAACTGTTTGCCAACAATTCGGCCGTTGGCTCTTGATAGGGTTGCGTAAAAAACGGATCCAATGGCTTTTGCGGCGCGGCGCGTGTAAAGGTTTTGGGTGCGTAACCTGTGCGATCTTCTCGCGCTGCACGGTGGCCACGCTTTTCTTCATCGTCCCACACGCGATGACCCGAGTTGAAATGCCCTTGTTTGCGAATATCAGGCTGTTGTTCAGCAAATTCAATCGGCAATAAATCAATTTTTTGTTTAGTGAGTTTCTCAATGTCACCCATCAAACGCATGTCGTTATTGCCGCCCACAAAGCTCACGGCAATCCCGCTCGCACCCGCACGGCCTGTACGACCAATGCGGTGAATGTAGTCTTCGGCGTTAAACGGAATATCGTAGTTAAACACGCAAGGCACATCTTTGATATCGAGTCCACGCGCCGCCACGTCGGTGGCAACCAGCAAATCGACTTCACCTTTTTTGAATGCGTCCAGCGCCTTCAATCGCTCATCTTGCGATTTGTCACCATGCAGCGCCGTGGCTTTGAAGCCGGCTTGCTCAAGGCTTCTGGCAAGACGTGCACAGCCCAATTTGCTATTCACAAAAACGAAGGATTGTTTGATACCTTTTTCGCGCAGCAATTGAATTAATGCGCGGCGTTTATCGTCGTCCTTGACGCTGTAAAAACTTTGCTCAATCGTGGACGCGGTTTCGTTGGGACGTGCCACCTCAATCGTGACGGGGTTTTGCAAATAACTGGCGGATAAGCGCCTGATCTCGGGCGAGAAAGTCGCCGAAAACAAAAGCGTGGTGCGCGTTTTGGGCAGAAAGCTCAAAATGCGCTCTAAATCTGGCAAGAAACCAATGTCCAACATGCGATCAGCTTCATCCAACACCACGTATTCGACTTGTGCGAGCGACACGTTTTTTGCTTCGATGTGATCGAGTAATCGACCTGGCGTGGCCACTAACACTTCCACGCCTTTTTTGAGCTCCACCGTTTGCGGTTTCATATCCATGCCGCCAAACACCACAGCGGACCTCAATTGCGTGTATTTTGCGTAGGCTTTGACTTGACCTGCTACTTGATCGGCCAGTTCGCGGGTTGGCAGAAGCACCAAAGCACGCACAGGATGACGCGCGGGTGAAGTGGAAGCGCTTTCATGTTTGAGCATCCGCTGAAGCAGAGGCAGCGTGAACGCCGCCGTTTTGCCTGTGCCCGTTTGGGCTGCACCCATCACGTCGCCACCAGCAATCACCACAGGAATCGCCTGCGCTTGAATAGGGGTCATGGTTTCGTAGCCCATCTCGGCTACGGCGCGCATCAGGTTGGGCGCAAGATTGAGTTCAGAAAACGACAGAGAGGGCGATAAAGGAGGAGTGGAAGACATTAAAAAAAGTAAGAAGGGATCAAAGGTCCCGCACATTAAAAGTGTCACAGCGCTGGATGCTGCCACTTTGTAGTCCTGTCGTAAACCAGCGGACTCGTTGCGCACTGCTGCCATGTGTAAAGCTTTCTGGTCGTATCGTTCCAGTGGCTTGGCGCTGCAGCGCGTCATCGCCTATTTTAGTCGCTGCGTTCATGGCCGAATCGACGTCGCTTTGGTCGATGCGCAATTTGTCTTTCACGTGGTAGCCCCAAACACCCGCCAAACAGTCCGCTTGCAGCTCTAGGCGCACCGACAGCACGTTTTGCTGCGCCTCGCTAATGCGACCGCGCTGCGCATCAACCTTGCCGCTGATCCCAAGCAAATTTTGCACGTGATGACCCACTTCATGTGCAATCACGTAAGCCTGCGCAAACTCGCCTGGCGCACCAAGGCGGTTTTTGAGCGTTTCGTAAAAAGCTAAATCAATATAGACTTTTTGATCAGCAGGGCAATAAAAAGGACCTTGTGCAGATTGACCTTGGCCGCAGGCGGTTGGATACGAGCCACGAAACAGCACAAGCTTGGGCGCACGATACTGCGAGCCAGCTGCTTTAAATTGCGAGGCCCACACTTCTTCTGTGGTGCCTAAAACCTCAGATACGTGACGCGCCAAGACATCACCAGCTGGAACGCTATGCGTCTGCCCAGCGTGCTGCTGCACTTGAGGCGTGGGACCGCCATCCAAAAACCCTAAAACTGTGAGTGGATTAATGCCCAAGAAATAAGACGCAGCCAAAGCAATGACAATGGTGCCAATACCCATACGACCACTCAGCAAACCGCCGATTAATCCGCCACCACCGCCTCCAAAGCCTCCGCCGCTAGATCCACCACTGGAATCACGAGCGTCTTCTACATTGTCTGATTCGCGGTTATTGCCCCATTCCATGATGTGCTCCTTTAGGTTTTGGGCAAAGTCACACCCACTTGCCCTTGGTATTTACCACCGCGGTCTTTATACGAAGTCTCGCAAACTTTGCTGGCTTCAAAAAACAGCACTTGGGCACAGCCCTCGCCTGCATAAATTTTGGCAGGCAGCGGCGTAGTGTTAGAAAACTCCAACGTCACATAGCCTTCCCACTCGGGCTCGAACGGCGTGACGTTCACAATGATGCCGCAGCGTGCATAAGTGCTTTTGCCAAGGCAAACCGTAAGTAAGTCACGCGGAATGCGGAAGTACTCCATCGTTCGTGCCAACGCAAAACTGTTGGGCGGAATGATGCAGTAGTCGCCCTCAAAATTCACAAAGCTTTTTTCATCAAAGTTTTTAGGATCAACCACCGTGCTGTGGATATTAGTAAAGACTTTGAACTCGCGGGCGCAGCGGATGTCATAGCCATAGCTCGATGTGCCATAACTAATCACGCGGTTGCCATCAACCTGTTTGACCTGCGTAGGGCTAAACGGCTCAATCATGCCCTTGGCGGCAAGTTCGTTAATTTGGGTGTCGCAAAGAATACTCATAGCAGCAATTGTAGAAGACGTAAAAAAGAGCACCGAAGTGCTCTTTCAGGTTTGAAGGCATCACTGGCAACTAAAACTGCTGGCCTCTTCCAAACTGCCCGCTCCCTTGTAGCGCGCGACAGTTGGATACGCACACAGTGGACGCGAGCGGTTAGCCGCCCAGTCTTTGGGCAACTCAGGATTCACACCAAAAGCGTTACCTACGCCACGTGCCACTGCGGTAATGGACGTTGGTGCAATGCCTTTTTCAACCCAATCGACCAAAGGCTTTAAGGCATCGAACTGATCGGTCGAAGATCCTGCTCGGCAATGGTTCATGCCAGGCACAGGGAAGTAACGCACAAACTCGGATGCTTTGCCGTTAAATGCAGTGTTGACCTTATCGACCAAGGCGCGCGTGTCGGACTCAGAAAATATGCCATCACCCACACCGTGATAAATGAGCACCTTGGCACCACGATTACGCAATGCTTGCATCAACTCAGGTTTGTCTTTAATACCTGCTGTAATCACCGTATCAGCCGACTCTTTAAAGGGTTCTGCCACTGCATAAATCGAATTGAATCCATCTTCCACATCCACTTTGAAAGGTGTAATGGGACGCACTGGGCTCATGAAAATGTAGCCAGCACCAGGATCCAAAGTTTGCGAATCGACAAACTTCCATTTAGCCCAATCAGCTGTCGCAATACCCGTGTCATACGGGAAACTTGAGTAAACCGATTTCCCGCTTGGCGTTTTGACGCCCGATTGCGCCATGCCCAGCACACGCTTTTGGTCTTGCGTCAAGCATTGACCTGTACGCTCATTGCCCGTGCACGAGGGCACATCGCGATGGAGGTCAAACGCTGCTTGGCAAGCCGCCACGTCTTGCACGAGCCCGTCTCGTGCGCCATCCAGCGCATCGCACTTTGCTAACACGCTATTGGCAACCATAGTGCGCTCGGCGGCAGTCAAAGCCGTACCCAGATCTGCAATTTTGACGTTCGGGATAAACGGATGGTTCATCGCAGCGTCTTTCGTCGCAATCGATAACCACTGGGGGCCCATCGCTAGCTGCGCCAGCGCCGCATTGGGCAACCTGTAGCCAGGTGCGCCCGCCAAATAACCGTCGTAATCATTGCCGTAGCGCGACGCAGCAACGAGAACATGACGTCCCCCGTTAGAACAGCCGCCAATGTACGAGCGATCAGGGCCTTTGCCGTAAGCCACGCCAATCATGGCCTTGGCCATAGGTGTGATCTTGGCAACTGCTGCGTAGCCATAGTCAGCGCGCGCGGTAGGCTCTTTGCCAAAAATTGGGTTGGGTGCAGGGTGACCCGCATCCGAGCTAATCACCGCAAAACCTTGATGCAGCGCCCCAGTCAGTGGGCCACCACTGAGTGCGCCCAGCGCCGTGTGCACCACACCATCAATGCCGCCGTTAACTTGGTGAAAGAAGCGACCGTTCCAATTGAGCGGCATGCGCATTTCAAATTTAATGGCATAGGGCTGACCATCCTCACCCGTGCGCTCAAACATCTTGCCTTTGACGACGCAATGCTCACCCACCTCGTAAGCCGTAGACGGGCCATTGGGTGCAGGCGTTGTAGAGACCTTGCCTACTGGCACATTCACCGCCGAATCAATCTTCGTATTGGCAAATTGAAAGTTACTCAAATTGCTGCACGCGTTAGATTGAATGCTTGCCGGCTTGGCTACGCTTAATTGCGCAGGCGGGTTATCGGTGCTTGTTAGATTGGCGCAACCTAATAAGAAAACCGCACCAGCGGCTCCTGTCATAGTCACCTTAAGTGCGGTTTTTTTCATGATGAATCTTTTTTAACAGTTTAGCGATTAAGAATCAACCGAGAAACCAATACGCTTAATCAATGGTCCCCAGCGTTCAAACTCAACGGTCTGGCTGCGTAATTGGTCAGCTGGTGTGCCGCCATAAGGAATCACACCAATCACAGTGAACGAGTCAATCACACTCTTATCTTTGATGGCAGCGGTGATAGCAGCATTTGCTGCGGCTACTACATTGGCTGGCGTCTTCGCAGGCGCATAAAAGCCAAACCACTCTTCCACCGTTAACTCTGGAAAGCCTTGCTCGGCAAAGGTTGCCACCTCAGGCACAAAAGGGGAGCGTGTTTTTCCAGACGTAGCCAAAATGCGCATCTTGCCTGCTCGGTGGTTCGCAATAAAGTCCCCGTGCGGGGTGACCATCGCCGCAATTTGACCACCAACGACATCGGTCACACCAGGCACAGAACCGCGATAAGCCACGTGCTTTAAGTCGGTATTGGTATTCAGTGCAAGCAGTGCACCAATGAAGTGCGGTGTCGATCCAGCTGCTGGCGAGCCATAACTGGCCTTATCTGGATTGGCCTTCGCCCATGCCAAGAAATCTTTCACCGTTTTAACCTTTGCTGGAACCATCGGCCCCACTGCCAAGCCATGATGAATCATGGATGCCGTACCAATCGGTTGAAACTCCTCAAATGGCTTGTACTGTAGATTTTTGAAAATATGCGGATAAAGCGAAATCGCAGAGAAAGGGGTCATCGCTATGACTGAACCATCGGCAGGTGCCGCCTTCAGTAGATTCAACGCAATTTGACCACCAGCACCTGGCTTGCTATCGACGATGCCATTGTTTTTGGTGTAACTTGATCCAGCAAATTTATCACCTACACGACGAGCGCAGATGTCACCTGCACTGCCTGGAGGGAAGCCATACAAGATTTTGACTTGCTCAAATGGCATACCGCTTTGCGCGAAGGCCGTTGGGTTTAAGGCTGCGGTTATGGCAGCAGCCATACCAGCTTGAGTAAAAACACGACGTTGCATGATGAAAAACTCCTTTAAAAAAATAAAACTAACAAAACACTAAAACTAAACCTGACTTAATTCTGCGGCTTAATGATGCCAGCCGCCGTATCTGCATGCAGCGCATCAACCAAAGCCGCTCGATGGGTCAGCACCGATCTTTGATTGATAGAGCCTTTGTCCGTGATCTCACCTTTATCAATCGAGGGCAGCTCATCCAACACAATCATCCGCGCAACCTTGCTGGCGCTACCTGTTGCGGTCTTTGCCAGCTCGTTCATCATGTTTTGGAAATGTGCGGTAAGCACCGCACGATCAAGCACTCTTGCCGCAGGCAGCGGGAAAATCATCGCGCCCACTTCTTTCATGTTGAGACCTGTAATGACCGCGTCTTGCACATAAGGCGCCCCCGCCGCAATGATCTTGCCGCGCATCGGCCCCACACTCACAAACGTGCCTGTCGCCAGCTTGAAGTCTTCCGCAATGCGGCCATCAAACTTGAGACCTTGGTTGATGTCAGCATCATCAATCCACTTGACTGCATCACCCGTGCAAAAGAAACCTTCTTCGTCGAAGGACTCCTGAGTCGCAAGAGGATTCTTCCAATAACCTGGCGTGATGTTGTCGCCCTTGTATCGAACCTCCAACTTGCCATTATTTGGCACGAGCTTGAGCACGAGGCCTGCAGTGGGCAGCCCCAAATGGCCAGCCTTCACATCCTTGTTTGTCACAAAGAGTGCAAACGGCGAGGACTCAGTCATGCCAAGCCCTGTCGTCATCACGATACGCTCGCCAATTTCGCGCTCTTGGCTCTCAAACAAACCATCCCAAATCGGTTGCGCTAAGGCTGCACCTGCGTAGAAGAACATCTGCACGTTTTTAAGCAAGGTCTTGCGAAGCTGCTCATCCGTCTTCATAGCATCGGAAATGTATTCAAAGCCAGTTGGCACGTTCAAGTAAATGGTCGGAGAAATTTCTCGTAGATTACGAAAGGTCTCACCAATCAAGGCTGGCGTGGGTTTGCCTTCGTCAATATAGATCGTGCCACCGTTGTACATGATGAGACCAAAATTGTGATTGCCAGAGAACGTGTGGTTCCACGGTAGCCAATCCACCAGCGTATGCCAGCCCTCTTTGAGTGCAGGCATCGACGTGCCCATTTGCTCTTGGTTAGCACACCACATGCGCTGCGTATTAATCACCGCTTTGGGCAATTTGGTCGAGCCGCTGGTAAACAAAAATTTGACAATGGTGTCGCCGTTTGTCGCAAGCATCGCAGCGTCCACGGCATCGGTCGCAGGCGTTGCTAAGAGTTCGGCAAAACCGTCATCGGTGTAAATGACTTTTGCGTCTTTAGCAACCACAGTCTCGATCGCTTTGCCATAGCGCGCTTTGCTGGCCGCAAACACAAGGCCTGGGTTCAGCGTTTGCAGCACATGACGCAGCTTTTCAAAGTCTTGGCTGATCGTTGAATACGCGCTTGAGACCGAACAATACGGCACACCCGCATAGATACAACCCAAGATAAGCTGCGCATGTTCAAGGTCGTTATCTGACAAAATTGCCACAGGTCTATCGGCTGACAAGCCAAGCTGGATAAGGCCTTGCGCAATGCGGCGTGCACCAGCTAAGGCATCGCCCCACTTTAGATGTCGCCAGTCACCCTTCGTTCCGTCAGCGTTTTTAACGCGCTGCGCCATAAAGGTTTTTTCTGGGTTTGCTCGTGCGTGCTGCACAAAACGGTCTGTGATGCGCACGGCATAACTCCCAAGCGGCACGGAGCGCAGGTATTGCACGCCGCCCTCGCCGCTGCTTACCTCGCCACGCGTCACGCCAAATTTAAATTCACGGTATTTAGGAGTGCTCATGCTGTTGTCTCAAGCTTTCACTTTGTCTTTGCCATCCTCTAAAAACGCTTTGATACGCGCTTTGGCTTCAGGTGCAGATTGCGCCACCGATGCCAAGAGGGCTTCAGTAAAAAAGCCGTGATCTGCTGGCTGCTCGGCAATGCGCGGCAGGCCGTGCATCAAAGCGTAATTGGTCATCGGCTCGTTTTGAGCAATGCGCTTGGCTAGCTCAATCGCCTTATTTAAAGCGCCCTTACCTTGTGCGTTCCCATCTGCACCAGCAGAGGCTTCAAAATACTGCGCAAAGCCAAGCTGCGTGCACTCTTCGCCCTTGTACACACGGCCTGTCAGCATCATGTCCAGCATACGATGTGCGCCAATCAACTTGGGCACACGCACCGAACCGCCGCCGCCCACAAAAATACCACGCGAGCCTTCGGGCAACGCATAAAAAGTCGAATCATCGGCCACCCGAATGTGGCAAGCACTGGCCAACTCCAGCCCACCGCCCACCACCGCGCCGTGCAGGGCTGCAATGACGGGCACCGGGCCGTACTGCACACGCTCAAGCGCGGCATGCCACATGCGCGAATGGTGCAAGCCCTGGCCGGCGTCACGCTCTTTCAATTCGCTTAAATCAAGGCCTGCACAAAAGTGGTCGCCCTCTCCGTGCAGCACGACAGCCTTAGCCTCGCCAGGCAGTGTTTCAAACAGGTTACGAAGGGCCAGAATCAGCGCATCGCCCAGTGCGTTGCGTTTGTTAGGGCGGCTTAGGCGAATCACGGCGACAGAGCCGCGCATGTCAAAGTGAAGGTCGTTTTGGGTCATAAGGTGTTTTTTAGTTGCCGCTATTATGGTTATAGTTTATAACTACTATGGCCATTTAAACCCCCTTTTTTCTAGGACATACCCTATGACAGCGGGGCGGGAAAG
>JANXRP010000040.1 GCA_025352965.1 Comamonadaceae bacterium | reverse complement strand
ACTGGGAGGCCTCAACAAACCACAAGACGGCATGCAAGGGCGTATCCGTGTTCGCAGTTATGACACCTCATCCCTCAAGTGCGCGGCTGACGAAATGCTGCAATCTGCGGGCGTTAACATTTTGTTTCATGCATTAGCCGCTGGTGTTTTGGTTGCCAATAACCGCATAGAAGCTCTGATGGTCGAGACCAAATCTGGCAGACAAGCTATTCGCGCAAACGTTTTTATTGATTGCTCAGGCGACGCAGATGTGGCCGCGTTTGCAGGCGTGCCGTTTGAGGTGGGCGATGGGCACGGCAGCGGTTTGTTTCCAACCACGATGTTCCGCATTGGCCACGTGAATGCCCCAGTGGCATTGGCAGCGGTGGGGGACTTCGCTGCCATTAACGAGTACATGGCGAGGGCAGAGGCAGAGTTCCCCGGGCGCTACAAATTTCCGCGCAGTGGCGCTATTCTTCGCCCACAAATCAACCCAACGGAGTGGCGAGCCAATGTGACGCAACTACAAAATGCGCAAGGTAGGGCGATGAATGGTGTCGATGCCATCGAGTTGAGTGCGGGTGAGTTGCAAGGACGGATGCAAATCAGCGAATTTTTTAGGTTTTTAAAAGAACAAGTTCCTGGATTTGAATCGTCAAGCATTGTGGAGATCGCGCCGCAAGTAGGCATCCGCGAAACAAGACGCATCAAAGGCTTGTATGAGCTTAGTAAAGACGATATCCTCAACTCTGCCAGATTTGATGACACGATTGGCATCAATGCTTGGCCCATGGAGTTGCATCAAAACGGAGGGATCGAATGGCATTTTCCCACCAACCAAAACCGTGCTTATAACGACTTGCCGTGGCGAATGCTCGTGCCACGCACCATTGACAACTTGCTCGTTGCGGGCAGATGTGCCTCCATGACGCACGAGGGCCAATCAGCCGCCCGCGCAAGCGGTGGATGCTTTGTGATGGGGCAAGCGGCGGGGACTGCTGCGGCGATGGCCGTATCGGCAAGAGTGTCCATGAAGGACATTGACGTTGCCCTATTGCAAAGCAAGCTCGTGTCAACAGGTGCTTATTTAGAACAGTAAAACCAGTACGAATGTAAGAAAGGATCAACAAAATGAACTCAAAAAAATTCACACGCTTTGTCTGCAAGCAGAGTCTCCTTGCCAGCATCCTATTGGCTGCTAGCGCCCTAGTGCAAGCTCAAACAAATGCTTGGCCTACTAAGCCCGTGCGTATCTTGGTGGGCTTTCCTGCTGGATCGACACCCGACAGTGCGGCTCGCGCTTTGGCCGATGGTCTTGCGGGTGTTCTCGGGCAGCCCGTCATTGTGGAAAACAAACCTGGCGCATCAGGAAACCTCGCTGCTGATCTGGTGGCGAAAGCGACGGATGATCACACTTTGGGGGTTGTGATCAATGGCAATTTAACTTCCGCAAAAATCTTAAATCCATCACTAGCCTACGACCCTGCGCGCGACTTTACATATCTGAGCTTATTAACCACCTCACCGCTTGCACTGGTGGCGCGTTCAGATCTACCAACAGGTGCGAATTTTTTTGTGGCTGCAAAAAAAGAGAGTCGATGGAATTACGGCTCGGTTGGCAATGGCTCGGTCGCTCATTTAGGCATGGAGTTACTCAAGTCTAAGGTTTCAGGTTTGCAGCCTGCTCATATACCTTTTCAAGGTAACCCTGCCGTGATTACCGCATTGCTGGGTGGGCATATCCAGATGGCGCTTGTGCCACCAGGCATCGCGCTACCGCACGTGAAATCAGGAAAACTTAATATTATTGGCTTGACAAGCGGCCGTAGCACTCTAGCCCCCGAAGCCCCATCTCTGAGTGAGTTAGGCGTTAAAAACTTTAATTTGGAAGTGTGGACAGCACTGATTGGTCCTGCCAAGTTATCAAAAAAGGCACAGCAAAAACTGTCTAGCGAAGTTCCCAAATTGCTACGGAATCCTGATGTCAGGCAGCGTTTATTTATACAAGGCGGATGGAATGCGGTTGGATCAGCACCAGAAGGGCTTCAGACCAGAGTCGCGGAAGAAGTCAAAATTATGAGCGCCATCATCAAGACCGCCAACATTACGGCAGATTAGAGAATCACTCAAGTGGTCATCGGTACTGGCGCTTTTTGCTTTGGCAACAAACTCACCACGCAAAGCGTGATGCAGGACGTAGCAGCCATCACCGCCAGCAAACGACCAAAGCCCGCTTGTTTGACGATAGGACCAATCAACCACACGGCTAGCGAACTTGCCCCCAGCGCCACAGCCAAGCGCATGCCCGCCACGCGCGAGCGCATGGCATCGTCCACATAGCGCACGATCATGGCATCGGTAAATGGAATCGCGCCAAAGATGGCTGCCATAAACAAAATGAGCGATGCATAAAACATCCAGCCGCCTGAGGTGGTTGCTGCGGCAAGCGCGACCAGCTGAATCGCCACAATGCCCAAATACAAAGGCTTGAGTGCGATTTTGTCAATCAACGTGCCAACCAACAATTGCGTAAACGAGGCCGCCGCATAAACCATGGCGAGATAAAAACCAATTTGCGCGGGGTCTTGCGAAATCTGCACGAACCTGTCGGTGAGCAATTCAAAATTGCTATTCGTTGAAAAGTTAAACATCATGCTGCCGCTGGTCGATGCAATGGTCATGATGAGTAGCAGTTTGCGCATGGACATGCCCTCGTGGGAACCCGTCGCAGACTTCTTTTTAGTCGCTGGCGCAGGACTGGGTTTGACGATAAAAGCGAACAGCACACCCAGCAAGAGGGTGACGATGCCTGGAATGACAAATGCCATACGCCAACCAAAATATTTGACGAACAAGCCCGTCACTAACGCAGCCGCTGCAAGCCCCAAATTCCCCGAGAGTCCATTGATACCAATAGCACGCCCAGGGCGGGTTTCGCCTTGTACCAACATCGGGATACCCACGGGATGGTAGATGGAAGCAAAGCACCCTAAAAGCGCCAGCGCCAAAGCCAATTGCAGTGGCGATTGGGTGATGCTCACGAGGATTGCTGACAAGCCAATCCCAATAAAAAACACGATCATCATGGGACGGCGTCCCCATAAATCACCGAGTCGTCCAGCAGGCAAAGAGCCAATGCCAAAAAAGAAAAACGCCGCTACGCCATAAGGCATCATGTCTTCCCAGCGACTGATGCCAAAATCTTTGGCAATCGAAGTGACCGCAGTGGCAAATATCAGTAAAAACATGTGGTCAAGCGCGTGACCGATGTTGAGCAGAAGGGTGGTTGGGAGTTTGTGCATGAAACTTGGTGGTGATAGGTGGATTTGAACCACCGACATCAGCATTATGAATGCTGCGCTCTAACCAACTGAGCTATAGAGGATGTCAATCTTTATTGGCATCCCTCGTTGCATCTTGAACTTAGCTTTTGGACATTCTTTCTTGCAACGACCAACTGACCGCTTTTTTAGCCAGTGCAGCCGTTGCGTCTACTGTTGGAATACTGATATTCGCACTATTGAGAACTACTGGAATCTCAGTGCAGCCTAATATCACGGTAGTCGCGCCTCGCTTTTGAAGCGCGTCAGCAGCTTGTTGCAACAAATTTTGACCTAAGGTCAAATCACCAGATTTGACGGCCGATATACCTGGCATTACCCAATCTATCATTTCGACAGCGGTTGGCAGTAGCCATTGCACAGATTGATGACTGAGTAAAAAAAGTGTTCGGTTGATGTACAAACCCGACGCTATGGTTGCATCGGTGGCAAGAAGACCTATTCGGACTTGAGTATTTGTTTCTTTAAGCAAATTTTCAACGGCAGAGTCAACAATGTGTAGCATGGGCAAATTCACGTGTGCTTGAATTTCATCAAACCAAAGATGCGCGGTGTTACAAGGCATGACGATAAGTCCGACTCCCGCCGTTTTAAGGCGAACTGCACAGTCGATGATTGCAGCTAACGGCGATTCACCCAGCCCGCGAAATGCTTCAGTGCGGTCGGGAATCTGTGGAATCGAACTGATGAGTGCAGGAACATGCTCCTGATCCAAATTCGCTGGGGTAGCGTTCAACAGCTTTTGCATGAAATCAACTGTTGATAAAGGTCCCATACCTCCCAAAACACCAATTAAACCAGGGACGGCTAATTGCATTTCTGAAGAATGCCTATGAATAGTCTTGGGAGTTGGCATCAGTTTTGCTCTGGCAATCAGTATTTGTGCCTGCGAATTACATTGCAGGTTTGTCAGAGAGCGCTTTCAGATTGTCTTTCAGCTCTTTGCTCATCGGCGCATTTAAGTTGATTCCGTTTGGTGGAATGGGAGATTCAAACCATTTTTTGTAAAGAGCCTGAAAATCACCGCTCTTGATCATTCCCACCAAAGTGTCATCTACTAATTTTTTGAATGCTGGATCATCTTTGCGAAGCATGATGGAATAAGGCTCAACTTGAATCGGGTCGGCTATGACAACCAGTTCCGCCGGATTTTTAGAGCTAGCACGCAAACCATATAGCAAGATATCATCCATGCCAAAAGCATCCGCTCTATCTTGTTGAAGCAAGAGCAAAGATTCCGCGTGGTCTTTCCCAGCAATCAAGTCAAACCCCATTTTCTTTTCAAGGTTAAATTTTCGCAGGACTAATACGTTTGTTGTCCCAGTGGTTGAAGCGATTTTTTTGTTTTTTAGATCGTCCAAGGATTTGATACCCGAGTTGGCCTTAATTAAAAAACGAGTGCCCGTGTAAAAGTAATTAATAGCAAAGGCAACTTGCTTGTTACGATCGGCGTTATTGGTAGTCGAACCGCATTCGATATCAACAGTACCATTCTGTATAAGCGGAATCCGATTGGCGGGTGTCACAGCTTGTGTGCTCACTTTAAGATCTTGACGCCCAACCGCTTTTTTGACTTGATCGACGATTTTGTTGCAAATTTCCCAACCAAACCCAGTAGGTTCTGCGTTTGCGCCTAGATAAGAAAACGGGATGGATGCCTCCCGATAAGCAATCGTCATCTGCCCAGATTGCTTAACCTTGTCGAGTGTCGAATAAGATTGTGCAATCGCACCCAATGAACTACACGATCCGCAAACAAGCGCAATGATTGTTGCAAGCTGCTTATAAGTCATTTTTTGCATGAAATTCTCCTTAAAGTTAATGTTGTGCGATACACAATTTGCAAGGCTTTGCAAGATTTGAATATTAGGTATTGCAGCGCAAAGCTTTTATAGAATTTAAAAGATATCTCATAAGATAAACTAATATAACGATTTTTAGTGATGGTGAAGTCATGCGACTCAAACATATCGAAGCCCTCAATGCGATGATGATGACCGGATCAGTCAGTGGTGCTGCGAGGTTGTTACACGTTACTCAGCCAGCAGTGACGCTTACGTTGCAACATGCGGAATTGCAATTGGGATATCAACTATTTACTCGAGAGAAACGGAGACTGGTTCCGACCCGAGAAGCGCATGCGCTCTACCCAGAAGTACAACGATTGATGATGCAGTTACAAGACATTCGGCGATTGGCGTTCGCATTAGGTTCAAAAGAAACATCATCAGAGTTACGAATATTGATTGTTCCATCTCTTGCAGTCAGAGTTTTGCCAGATGCATTGGCAATTTTCCGCCGCAAATATCCCAAGATTCAACTATCAGTGAGGACACTGCACTCTAACGAAATTGCTCGTGCTATCGCGCTGCGTGAGGGTGATGTGGGAATTGTTTACGGCAACGCCAATCATGCAGGCTTTACGGATGTACATGTGGCGACGGGAAGACTGGTGTTTGTGAGTAAGTCGCGTCAGCGTGGTTCTGATCGGAGAAGTACGATTGCGTTAGAGGACGTAATGCGAGAACCCTTCATCCGAATCGATGAGCATGATCCAATTGGTGCGATGCTTGCTGGACAATGGTCACGCCTAGGGCTTAAGCCTGTTGCTGGAATGTCTGTACAAACCCATCACATCGCAATGGTTTTTGCTGAACAGGGTTTCGGACCTGCGGTTATAGATTCGTTTACAGCTCGCGCTAGTCAGAGCGCTGATTTACATGTACGTACGTTGA
This sequence comes from Comamonadaceae bacterium, assembly GCA_025352965.1. Classification (GTDB taxonomy): domain Bacteria; phylum Pseudomonadota; class Gammaproteobacteria; order Burkholderiales; family Burkholderiaceae_C; genus JASGCK01. Next base: position 5,870 of record JANXRP010000040.1, on the reverse strand, counting down.
CACCAGAAATTCCAGTTCAAATTCGAGCACTCATACCAAGTGGTGAGCGGTCTCCAGGCGCGATTACAGACTTTATTTCTGCAATGCAAGTTGCCACGACTGAGGCGTGAGTTTTTCAAAGGGAAGGTAGTGATGTATCTAACATCGAACTTCCTCTCCTCACGTTTTGGCAAGCTTTGAATTTTTGCATAGCGCTTAGACCAAAAAACTTGGTGGTGATAGGTGGATTTGAACCACCGACATCAGCATTATGAATGCTGCGCTCTAACCAACTGAGCTATATCACCGTTATTCATGACAATGAACAAGCCGCGTATTGTATCAAAACGAATTGAGCGTTTGTCGTAAGCGTGTTCGCTTTACACTTGCAAGTATTCTTTTTTACTTAGGAGATTGAAATGCAAATGTTCAAACAAGTGTTGAGAATTTTAGGTGGCGTGGCTGTCGCGCTCTTTTGTGGATTGACTGTGAGCCAACCAGCGCAGGTGGATCGTCCACTGCTCAAACCTGGCACGGAGTGGGTGTACAAGATTGACAACAGCAAGCGTGACCGCCCAGCCCCGAATTCGGAATTGAAGCGCGTCATTAAAGACACAGGAACTGACGAATACACGATCGAACTCAGTGGGCCTACAGGTACACGAACCACTGCGATGTCGCTCGATTTGAACCCGTTCAGTGAAGGCATGACAACAAGTGGCCGTGCGTCGGGTGCGCTTCCTTATTTCTTATTTCCTCTTGCACCAGGCAAGACCTATGCTGGTTCAATCACTTATCCCTCGCCATTCGGATCGGTGAACATCAAGGTGGATATGAACACAAAGGTACTTGAGTGGGAGGATGTGACTGTTCCTGCTGGCAAGTACAAGGCGTTGAAAATTGAAGCCAATGGCAAATCGGTTGGTGGACCAATTAACGGCTGGCGAAAGGTGACGCTTTGGTATGCGCCTGAGGTGGCGAACTATGTGCGCATGGAATTCGAATTGAGCTATAGCCCTGCCTCAGGCAAAAGCGTTCAAGAGCTGGTGTCGTTTAGCCTGAAGCAGTAAACGTTTTGGGTTAGCCACTCACCCCCACGTTTCGGCAAGCCTTTGTTTTTTTGGTTGAAGCTGGGTTTTAGCGGACTGGCGGGCAAATTGCCGTGTGCGCAATGCTAGGGTTGCTGCTGGAACTGTCGTTCTGAGTACTGTTAAGGGCGACTATCACATACGCCGCAATGCGGATTGCGAGCAAGTTTGATGGTGTCAAAGCTCATGCGTTTGCCGTCGATCAGTAACAATTTACCGATCAACTGGCTCTCCATCCCAGCCAGTATTTTGAGTGCTTCTGTGGCTTGCATCGTGCCAACCATCCCGACAAAGGGACCGAGTACGCCCATGGTTGAGCAGGCGACTTCTTCAAAGTCCTGCTCTGGCGGAAACACGCAGGCATAGCAGGGCGAGTCTGCTGCCCCTCTTGGGTGATAAACGCTGAGTTGTCCGTCTAAGCGAATGGCTGAGCCGCTCACCAAGGGTTTGCCGTGCTGTACGCACGCGGCGTTAATTGCGTGCCGTGTGACAAAGTTGTCGGTGCAATCTAGTACCACATCAGTCGTTAGCACAAGCGTAGCAAGGCTTGCAGAAGTGGCACGCTCGCAAATCACATGAACAACGACCTCTGGATTAATAGCCAGCATGGCGGCTTTGGCGGAATCCACTTTTGCCATACCAGAGCGTGCTGTGGTGTGCGCAATTTGACGTTGCAAATTGGTGAGATCAACCGTGTCATGGTCAACCAGCGTTATCGTTCCCACACCCGCTGCGGCAAGGTAGAGCGCTGCTGGCGAGCCCAGTCCGCCAGCGCCTACGATCAGGGCGTGGCTGTTGCAAATGCGCTCTTGACCTTCAATGCCAATCGCGTCCAGCAGAATGTGGCGCGAGTAGCGAAGTAGCTGGTCGTCGGTCATACCAAACTCGCCTTAGTTTTCTTTTTTCTCTTCCTTGCGTGCCACTTGCACTTTGCTGGTGAGCACGGGTTTGCCTTGCAATTGATTCAAGGCTTGGCGTAGTTGGAAGTCACGCTCTGAACCAAACTCTGGGATAAGACGCTGCTCGGGCGGCTTCTTAACTTCTTCTTCTAGGCGCTTGCGTGCCTCTTCTTTCGCGGTCTCCAAAGCTTTTGTTTTTTCAGCACGTGCCTCGGCAGACTCTTCGCCTTGTGGGTTTTTTAAATGCTTTTCGTAATCCGCTTCGCGCGAACGCAGTACGGCAAATGGACTGCCGCCTTCTAGATCATCTATCAGCACATCGGGGACGATACCAATAGATTGGATGGAGCGACCATTGGGTGTGAAGTAGCGTGCAATGGTGAGCTTCATGGCAGCGTTTTCGCCCAGTGGACGAATGTTTTGCACCGAGCCTTTGCCAAAAGTTTGGCTGCCCATAATCGTCGCCCGTTTGTAGTCTTGCAGCGCACCCGAGACGATTTCGCTCGCCGATGCGGAGCCTTCGTTGACTAGCACGACAAGCGGGATTTTTTTGATGGCGCTTGGCAGATCTTTGAGAGGATCCGATGCTGCCGATGCACGATAAAAGTCGGGTGCCGCTTTATAGACATATTGCGTTTCTTTGAGCTGTCCTTTTGTCGAGACCACGTCCACATTGGGCGGTAAAAAGGCGGCAGAGATGGCAACAGCTGCATCCAGCAATCCACCTGGATCGTTACGCAAGTCGAGCACCAAACCTTTGAGATTTGGATTTTGCTTAAATAGTGCTGTGGCTTGTTTGGCAAAATCTTCGACGGTTTGCTCTTGAAATTGCGAGACGCGAATCCAGCCGTAATCCGTATCCACCAGTTTTGATTTCACCGATTTGGTTTTGATCTCATCGCGAATGATGGTGACAGGGAATGTTTTGTCTTCCGACTTGCGATAGATCGTCAGCACCACCTTGGTACGAGGCTCGCCGCGCATGCGTTTGACCGCATCGTTCATGCTATTGCCTTTGGTGTTCCAGTCGTCCACTTTGGTAATCAAATCGTTCGCCTTAATGCCCGCGCGGTAAGCGGGCGTGTCTTCGATAGGCGTGACGACTTTAACGAAACCGTCTTCGCTGCTGATCTCGATTCCCACACCGACAAATTTGCCGCTGGTGCCTTCGGAAAACTCTTTAAAGCTTTTTTTATCGAAATACTGAGAATGAGGATCGAGCCCTGCAATCATCCCTGCGATGGCGTCAGTAATTAATTTTTTCTCATCTGTCGGCTCAACGTAGTCGCTTTTAATCATGCCAAATACGGCTGCGAACTGCTGCATTTCATCTAGCGGGAGCGGTGCTAAAGAGCCGCGTGCAACAGCTTGCAGCTGCGTGCTAATGAGGGCGCCTGCGAGCGCACCAATTGAAATCCAACCGACGATTTTTAATTTGGAACCCATTTTTGATTCTTAAAAATGCCCAGAAGCCATACCACATGCGGGTTGCGAGGTGGCTAACGTGCTAAGTGCAGAGTATAGACCATGCCTTGTCTAAGCGCTTGGTGCTGACGGGCTGTGGTGTCCGCAGCTCTTGAGCGAAGAAGCTGACGCGTAGTTCCTCTAACAACCAGCGGTATTCATCAAGCCTTGCATCCGTTTGCCCCTTTTGCTCGATCACGCGGCGCAAATAGCGCTGCTCTAGCGGACGCAGCTCCGATAGCTTAGCGGCATCGCGTGCAGGATCGGCTCGCCACTTATCCAGCCGCATGACGATAGCTTTCAAATAGCGCGGCACATGTTGTAGCTGCGTATAAGGCGTTTGTGTTGCAAAGCCTTTAGGCATAAGCCTTTGCAACTGTTGCTGGCAGTCGGCAATAGGTTCGACCGCGTTTTTGTTATCTTTGATTTTGCGCACCGCAGAGGCGTATTCGATCAGCACGTTACCCACCATGCGTGCGACTTCAACAGCAATTAAGGTGAGTCTGCCACGACCTTCATCCACGCGTTTTTTGAATGCGAATTCGTCGGTGGGCAGTGGGTCAATGAGAAAGGCTCGGTCGAGTGCCAAGTTAATGATTTGGTTTTTGAGCTCGTCGCCTGTACCAAGCGGCATATAGAGCGCCGTCATTTTGAGCGAATCGGGTAGATTTTTTTCTAAATATTTAATGGCATCTTTTATTTGCAAAGCAAACAATCGTCTAAGGCCCATGCGGTGCTTGCTTGCTGCGACATCGGGCTCGTCGAAAACTTCAATCGTGACTGCATCGCCTGCGTCAATGAGGGCGGGGAAGCCGATCATGGTTTGCTTACCGTTGGATGTTGTGTTTGTGATTTCCATGAGCTCAGGCAGTTCGCCGAAAGTCCAAGCGGTGTGGCGTAGCGAGGCAGCACTCATGGCGCTAGCCCCGCTGTCAGCTGCGCTGACCTCCCCCCGTTCGGGAGGAATTGATGCGCTGGTATCTGAGTGCCCCCCGAACGGGGGGCTGCCCGCTAGGGCTGGGGGGGAGACGCTTTGGCTACCCAATCGCAATCCCGCTAATGCCTGAAACGCACCACGTGCTTGGCTTCCAAGCTCGGCTTTTAGTTGTGACAAGTTGCGTCCTGCCCCTAGCTGTCTGCCGTGCTCATCAACCACTTTAAAGTTCATAAAGTGATGCGGCAAGAGCATGTCGGCTTTGAAGTCGTTTCGTTTGATATCTAGGCTTGTCTCGTCGCGCACGCGCTTCAAGAGCGCATCTGTGAGTCCGCCGTGCGCCCAAGCAATCGGCTCGCAGAGCACGCCAGATAAGCGCTCTGCACTTGCTGGTAGAGGTACAAAACGAGATCGCGGACGCTGCGGCAAGCTTTTGAGTAGCGCCCAGATCTTGTCTTTCAGCATACCTGGCACCAGCCACTCACAGCGATCGTCGCTGACTTGATTCAGCGCAAAAATCGGAATCTCAACCGTGAGGCCATCGCTGGAGTGGCTAAGGTCATGCAAATACGTGGCTTTGCAATCCACACCGCCAAGGCGAATCATTTTGGGAAACTGATCGGTGGTGATGCCCGCTGCTTCGTGGCGCATTAGTTCTTCGCGCGACAGGAGCAGCAGTTTGGGATTGGTTTTAACTGTCTGCTTAAACCATTTCTCAAATGTGTGCCCACTGCACACATCGTGTGGAATGTGCTGATCGTAAAACGCAAAAATGAGTTCGTCATCTACCAGCACATCTTGACGACGAGACTTGTGTTCTAGCTCCTCCACCTTAGCGATCATTTTGATATTGGCTTGCAAAAATGGCACTGATTTTTCGTCTGGACTCCAGTTGCCAGCAACCAGCGCCTCGCGGATAAAGACTTCTCGAGCGCCTGACGGATCAATCTTGGAAAAATCCACGCGGCGGTTGTGATAAACGACAAGACCGTACAGCGTGGCACGTTCCAGCGCCATGACTTGCCCCGCCTTCTTCTCCCAGTGCGGATCGAGCAATTGTTTTTTAAGCAAATGATCCGCCACTTTTTCAATCCACTGCGGGTCGATGTTGGCAATCCCGCGACCAAAGAGACGCGTTGTCTCCACCAGCTCTGAGCACATGATCCAGCGACCTGGTTTCTTAGACAAATTGCGCCCAGGGTGCGGATAAAACTTGATGCCACGAGCGCCTAAGTACCAATCTTCTTCGTCTGATTTGCAGCCGATATTGCCCAAGAGTCCAGCCATCAGACTCAAATGAAGTTGCTCGAACGTGGCAGGTATCGCTGCGGGTTTGTAGCCTTGCTCTTTCACTGCCGTTTGCAATTGTTGGTAGATGTCGCGCCACTCCCGCACACGCCTAGCCGCGATGAAATTGGTTTTGAGCACTGTCTCCTGTTGACGACGTGAGCCAGTTTGCTCTTCCAGCCATTTCCACAGTTTGAGGTAGCCCACAAACTCGCTTTT
>JANXRP010000034.1 GCA_025352965.1 Comamonadaceae bacterium | reverse complement strand
CCACTTTCACGCTTTGCAGCAAGCTGCCGTTATCTTGTTTGCCTTTGGTTTTGGGCGTAGCTTCCACCCATTCCAAATTGTCCGTACTGTTGGAAGCCTTATTGGATATGGCTTGCAGCGTGAACTCGGCCTGCAAGGCTTGCAGATTAGGCGCTGAGGCAAACAGCGCCGCTGGGCTACCTGTCATCACGCTTGCCAGCTTGCGCGAGGTGACTTGATTCAAGTCCACATCATGCAACCACAGCGTTTGACCATCCGCCACAATGCTTTGCTCAAACGGTTTAAGGTAGATAAATTTAAAACGATTGGGTCGCAAAAACTCGAATGTGCCGCGTGAGAGTTTGACTTTGCCAGCTTTCATATCAGCGCCGCTGCCGCTGCTTGGCGCTGTGACGGTTTGCACAAACTCGGCGCGTCCGTTTTTGGTGGATTGGATGAATTGATCGAGTGCGGAGAGGCCATCGGCGTGGGCAGCGGACAAACAGAGACCAAGCATGAAAGCCAATAAAAATTTCATCATTCACTCCGATGGGGAACTAGGATTTCCCGTTGCCCGCTAGAGCTCAAGCTGCTGACCAACCCAGCTTTTTCCATCGCTTCCAAGATGTTCGCCGCACGGTTGTAGCCAATCTTGAGATGTCGCTGCACCAGCGAAATACTGGCTTTGCGGTTCTTTAAAACAATCTCTACGGCTTGGTCGTAGAGCGCGTCTTTTTCTGACCCACCGCCGCCCATGCCCATTAGGCTGTCGAGCGAGTCGCCCTCGGCTTCACCGCCCTCCAGAACACCGTCGATGTAGTTGGCTTCGCCTTGCGATTTGAGGTAATCGACCACGCGGTGCACTTCTTCATCGCTGACAAATGCGCCATGCACCCTTGTGGGAAAGCCCGTCCCGCTTGGCATGTAGAGCATATCGCCCATACCGAGCAAGGCTTCTGCGCCCATTTGATCGAGGATGGTACGGCTATCAATTTTGCTGCTGACCTGAAACGCAATGCGCGTCGGAATATTGGCTTTGATGAGCCCTGTAATCACATCGACCGATGGGCGCTGTGTTGCCAGCACCAAGTGGATGCCCGCCGCCCTCGCCTTTTGCGCCAGACGTGCAATCAGTTCTTCAATCTTTTTGCCAATCACCATCATCAAATCGGCCAGCTCGTCAATCACGATGACGATGTGAGGCAAGGCTTCTAGCGGTTCAGGCTCATCCACATTCAGAGCGAATGGATTAGGAATCAGGTCGCCACGCGCTTTAGCCTCGACGATCTTGGCGTTAAAGCCTGCCAAATTGCGCACACCCATTTTGCTCATCAGTTTGTAACGCCGCTCCATCTCTGCCACGCACCAGTTCAGGCCATGCGCGGCTTGGCGCATATCGGTCACCACAGGCGCAATCAAGTGCGGGATGCCTTCGTAAATGCTCATCTCTAGCATCTTGGGGTCGATGAGTAACAGGCGTACCTCGTGCGGCTCGGCCTTATAGAGCAAGGACAAAATCATGGCGTTAATGCCCACTGATTTGCCTGAGCCTGTTGTACCCGCCACCAAACAATGCGGCATCTTGGCAAGATCGGCCACGACGGGCAAGCCTGCAATATCTTTGCCCAGACCCATCGTCAGCAAGGACTTGGCGTCGTTGTATTCGTTCGCGCCCAAAATTTCGGACAGCTTAATCATTTGACGCTTGGCGTTGGGTAGCTCGAGCGCCATGCAATTTTTGCCAGGAATCGTCTCAATCACGCGAATGGAAACCAAGCTCAGTGACCGTGCCAAATCTTTCGCCAAGCCCACAATCTGTGAGCCTTTCACGCCTGTTGCGGGCTCAATTTCGTAGCGCGTGACCACAGGGCCTGGCATAGCGGCAATCACGCGAACTTCAACGCCAAAGTCTTTGAGTTTTTTCTCAATCAGGCGGCTGGTCATCTCTAGCGTTTGGGTAGAGACGGATTCTTGTTTGGCAAGCGGTGCATCCAGCAAATCGACACGTGGTAGCTGCTTGCTCGTCTCATCCATAAAGAGCGCATGCTGACTCTCGCGCACCACACGTTTGCTGATGGGCACAGGTTTTGGTTTTTGTACGGCCAAGATGGGCGGAGTCAAAAAGTCGAATTCTTCGTTCTGCACCGTATCTGACTCATGCAATTGACTCACAGCGACTCGGTCATGAAGCACTTGTACTTCGCGCTCACGAGCAGCCTCAAGGCCAAGTTCCACATCACGTAGCGCATCTACGCGCCTACGCTTGGCATTGCGCAAGTCTTCTAGTTTTGCACCTAGCTGCTCTGCAAGCGACAACCAACGAAAGGAAAGCGACCACTGTAAAACCGCCAACCAACCGCATAGCAAAACCAAGACCAGCGTGGCTTGGTGACGCGCAAACGTGGGCGCGCCTTTCAGGATAAGACCTCCAACCGAGCTGCCAATCACGCCGCCTGCAAGACTTGGTAGCCCTGCATCTAACGATTCACCCACCAACCACTCCATCGTGCTGCCCAGCAAAATGACAACGCACACCGATACCAGTGCAAAGTGCGAAGGCTTTCGGACTGACCAAAAACGATAGACGAGCAAAAAGATAGGCAGCAAGAGCATCGAGCAACCCGCCACGTAGAGGGTGATGTCGGAGACATAAGCACCAAGACTACCCAACCAGTTATAGGTCCGTAGCTGCGCGGCACTGCTTGCATGACGACCACTGGTGGACCATGCCACATCACTCATCGAGTGACTCAGCAGCGCAACCAGCCAAGCCAGCAATAAAGCCGTACCTAGCACACGTTGTAACCTAAGCGGAAATTTCATAGCTGCATAAAATGGGTGAATCAATCATCTTTCCCTAGTTTACTCAACCCAAGACCACCATGACCGCAACCACCGCAACCAAGCACGCCAAAGTTCTCATCCTCGGTTCAGGCCCTGCGGGCTACACCGCCGCTGTCTATGCCGCACGTGCCAATTTAAACCCTATGCTCATTACGGGCATCGCTCAAGGTGGGCAGCTGATGACCACGACTGACGTGGATAACTGGCCTGCAGACGTCATGGGCGTGCAAGGCCCCGAGCTGATGCAGCGCTTTCAAGAGCACGCCGAGCGCTTTAAAACCGAAAT
>JANXRP010000008.1 GCA_025352965.1 Comamonadaceae bacterium | reverse complement strand
GACAGCCTTTGGTGGCACAGCAGGCGTGTTCTTTGTCATGGCCACACTGGCAACCACGATCAAGCGCGATCTATCTGGCATGAGCAAATGGCTGTTCTGGGGTGCGGTGGTTTTGATGCTCGGCTCCATCATCAACGTGTTTGTCGGCTCCACTATGGGCATGGCGGCTATTAGCACTTTGGCGATCGGTATTTTTAGCGCCTACATGCTGTACGACATCAAGCAAGTGATTGACGGCGGCGAGACCAACTACATCAGCGCAACGCTGGCGATTTATCTCGACCTCATCAATATCTTCCAAAGCTTGCTTTCGCTGCTTGGCATTTTTGGTGGAGAGAGAGATTAAGACCTCTTAGCACTATAAAAATCCGCCGAACGCAAGTTCAGGCGGATTTTTTATGCCCGCTCAAACACCGCCATCGACTCGACATGCGCGGTGTGAGGAAACATATTCACCACACCCGCGCTGGTCATTCGGTAGCCTGCTGTATTGACCAGCACATCAGCATCCCTGGCTAACGTAGCTGGGTTGCAACTCACATAAACGATCCTTAAAGGAGGCTGCCAGCCTCCTTTTTCGTTTGTGCTCTCAGGATTCATCAATTCAGCTAAGGCTTTGACTAATGAAAAAGCGCCCTCGCGTGGCGGATCAACCAGCCACTTATCGGCTATGCCGTCTGCAAGCAGCATCTCTGGCGTCATCTCAAACAAATTACGGGCTACAAAACGAGTACTCGCGCAAGCCTTATGGGACATGGCCTGCAGGTCATCAACGAAGCGCTTAAAGTTATCAGTCGCTCTAGCAACCAGAGTCTCACTACCCTCTACGCCCAGCACCTCGCGTGCTTGCGTTGCCAGCGGCAGCGTGAAGTTACCCAGACCGCAAAACCAGTCAATCACGCGCTCTGTTTTTTGCACATCAAGCAGTCGCAACGAGCGCGAGACCAGCACTCGATTGATATGCGGATTGACCTGCGTAAAGTCAATCGGCTTAAAGGGCATGGTCACGCCAAACTCAGGCAGCGCATAGCTCAACTGATTCGTGCCATCTGCCTCGTCCAAACGATGCACAGTCTCAGGTCCTTTGGGCTGCAACCACCACTGGACGTGGCTTGCAGCTCGGTGCTCAGTTGCAAACGCTTGTAATTTGGCGATATCTGATGCAGACAGCGGCTCCATGTGGCGCAGCACCAGCGCAGTCACACCGCCACCATTCACGTCGCCACAAGCGACCTCAATTTGCGGTAAGCTTTCGCGGGCTTCCATGCTGGCAACCAGCGCACGCAGCGGCAAGAGCAAGCGCGCGACCTGCGGTGCTAGCACAGCGCAGCTTTTGATATCGGCCACGTAGCGGCTTTTGCGCTCGTGAAAACCAATCAGCACTTCGCCTTTTTTAATGACATATTTGACCGACAAGCGAGCGCGATAACGATAGCCCCAAGCAGGGCCTTCGATGGGACGCAGCAAGCTCTCTGGTTTGGTTTTGCCAATGTGCGTGAGGCTGTCCTCTAACGAGCGTTGCTTGACCGCCACCTGCGCCGATGCGTGCAGATGTTGCATCTTGCAACCGCCACAGGCATTCGGCTGCAAACCCGCGTGCGGACAGTACGGGCGCACGCGCTGCGAGGACTCGCGGTGGATTTCAGTTAATGTGGCTTTTTCAAACGTGTCTTTTTTGCGATTGACTTGCGCGGAGACGACTTCAAATGGCAATGCGCCATCAACAAACACCACCTTCCCATCGCGGTGCGCAATGCCTTGGGCTTCGAGATCTAGTGATTCAATCCTGAGACGATTTGAGATATCTTGATTTGCCATTTATCGTTTAGGCAAATACTGCGCTGGATCAACTGGTTTGCCTTGCTTACGGATTTCAAAATGAAGCTTCACTTTGTCTGAATCACTTTGTCCCATTTCGGCAATTTTTTGACCCTTAGTAACTGCTTGATCTTCCTTCACCAGCAAGGTTTGATTATGCGCATAGGCACTCAAAAACGTGTCGTTGTGTTTGAGGATGACAAGATTGCCATAACCTCGCAAGCCTGATCCTGCATAAACCACTTTACCGTCTGCCGTTGCAAATATCGAATCGCCCGCCTTGCCGCCTAAGTCCAGTCCTTTATTCTTGCTTTCATCAAAACCTGCAAGCACCGTGCTGGACGCTGTTGGCCAAATCCAATTTAAATCATCGCCCATCGGTTTGGAAGCCACATCAGGCATGGATTTGGCAGGTGTCACTGTTGGCGGCGCAATCACAGGCGACGTGGCCGCAGCTGGAGCAGCCCCTTGCATCGGCACGGGAGTCGCCACAGCCACAGAACTGGTATTGATTGGCGGTACCACGCGCAGCACCTGCCCCACTTCGATTTGACTTGGGCGATCCAACTGGTTCCAGCGCGCAATATCGCGCCAGTTTTGACCATTATCAAGACCGACTCGGATCAATGTATCGCCTTGTTTAACGGTGTAATAACCTGGTTTGCCTTCATTTTCAAAACCAAGCGGCTTGGCACTACTCGCGCTTTGCGCCGAAGCTCCAGGCCCAATACTAGCGTTCGCTGCGGCGGGTCCAACAACTGGCGCCTTCTTTTGTACTGCTGTGCCACGATCCTCCACGGGCGCCTGATTGAAATAGCCGCCCTTAGAACTCGTACATCCAGCCAGCACAAGCGTGCAAGCAATGACGCAAAGAATGAGCGAAGAAATATAAGAGAAAGGGCGTGTGGTCATAGCATCTATTCGTCAAGCAAGGATGCCTGATTTTAGAGGGACGAACTGTACGGGTTCAAGAATACTTTGTACAAATCCATTTGGCGTTTTATCGATCACCACCAGCGCCTGCTGACGATTACCTGCCCATGACGGCGCAACCAACCTTCCACCCATCGCCAACTGGTCTAACCAAGTCTGCGGAATGGCCTCCCCGCCCGCCGCCGAAATAATAGCCACATAGGGCGCGACATCAGGGAAACCCAGCATGCCGTCACCCAAACGCACCTGAACGTTGGTGTACTCACAGGCCTTAAGATTGGCTCGCGCCTTGATCACCAAGCCATCAATTCGCTCAATGCTAAACACATGCCGCGCTAACTGCCCTAGCACCGCCGCTTGATAGCCACAGCCAGCGCCAATTTCCAGCACCTTGCCACTAAAGCGCGAATGACCATTCAGTAGCAACTCAATCATCCGTGCAACAACATTGGGTTTAGAGATCGTTTGGCCAAAGCCAATCGGAAGTGCCGTGTCTTCGTAAGCCTGCGTGACTAGTGCTGAGTCCACAAAGCGATGTCGCTCCACGGCTTGCATCGCTTCAAGCACAGCTGGATTTTTAACCTCTTTAGCAAGCCTTGCAACCAACCTAGCCCGCACGGCACTTGACTCCAGGCCAATACCCGTATCAATTCCTAGAGGAATGGCTTGTCGAACAAACGCCATCAAGAAAAACTCTGCGCCCAAAAGGACAAGCGATCCGTATCCGTCAGATCAACTTGCAGCGGTGTCACGCTGACATAACCGTCATGCGTCGCATGGAAGTCTGTGCCCGCAGCATCGTCTTTGGCAGGGCCTGCTGCGCCTATCCAATACATCGTCTCACCGCGAGGGCTTTGCTGCTTGATGACGGGTTCTGCGGCGTGACGACGTCCAAGACGCGTGACGCGCAAGCCTTGCAATTTTTCAGTTGGAAGATTCGGAATATTGACATTGAGTAACCACGGCGGGGCCATAGGACTGAGTCCGTGCAAGCGCTGTGCCACAAACTGGGCTGCATAATGGGTCGCATCATCCAAATGCGCCCAGCCCTTTTTGACTTGCGAGAAGGCAATCGCTGGGACACCAAACAAGTAGCCCTCCATCGCCGCACCTACCGTGCCCGAATACAGTGTGTCGTCACCCATATTCGCGCCATTATTAATGCCCGAAACCACTAAATCTGGCTTGTAATCCAGCAAACCCGTCAGCGCAATATGCACGCAGTCGGCAGGTGTACCGTTGATGTAGCGAAAACCCCTTGTGCGCGAGTCACTCTCTGATCGACTCACGTACAGTGGGGCATTTAGCGTCAAGGCATTGGATTTCGCGCTGTTGTTTTGTTCGGGTGCAATCACCTCAACGTCTACGCCGTCCAAACGCTTGAGCGCCGCATACAGCGACACAATACCGTCGGCTTGATAACCATCGTCGTTACAAAGAAGAATTTTCATAAATTTGATTGTAGGCGGCGCTATGATTTACCTTTTAGTTTGTCTTTTCATATTTAAGGATTCAACATGCATGCTTGGCTTTGCGAAAACCCGATTGGTATTGACGCGCTCACCTACAAAGAGCTCCCCACGCCAGAACCCAAAGCAGGCGAAGTACGCATTGCCATCAAAGCAGCATCGCTCAATTTTCCTGACATTTTGATTGTGCAAAACAAGTACCAAATGAAGCCCGCCCTGCCCTTTGTGCCGGGCTCAGAATATGCGGGTGTGATTGAGGCTTTGGGCGAAGGAGTTGCTGAAAAATTCCCACATCTCAAAGTTGGCGGCGCGGTTGCAGCGCTGTCTGGAACTGGTGGATTTGGCTCGCATACTTGCGTACAAGCCATGCTGTGCATGCCTTTGCCGCAAGGTTTCCCAATGGTAGATGCGGCGGCATTCATCATGATTTACGCCACCTCGTATCACGCGCTGGTGGATCGTGCGGCGCTGCAATCAGGTGAAACAGTCTTAATTTTGGGCGCAGCAGGTGGCGTAGGGACAGCGGCCATTCAAATTGCAAAATTGAAAGGTGCACGCGTCATTGCTGCCGTCTCTACTGCCGAAAAAGCGACACTTTGCAAAGCTATTGGCGCAGATGAAACCATCAACTACGCGACCGAGAACCTACGCGAACGTGTGAAAGAGCTCACAGAGGGCAAAGGCCCCGAAGTCATTTATGACCCCGTGGGCGGCGACCTTGCCGAGCCCGCATTCAGAAGCATCGGCTGGCGCGGTCGTTATTTGGTCGTTGGGTTCGCCGCAAGCCCTGTCGTACCTAGCCTTCCAATGAACCTCCCGTTGCTCAAAGGCGCTTCATTGGTCGGTGTTTTTTGGGGTGATTTTGCAAGGCGTGAGCCCAAACAAAATGCCGCCATGATGCAAGAATTAGCGCAGTGGTATGGGACTGGAAAAATCAAGCCCGTGATCGATTGCACGATGCCGATGAAAGATTTAAAAGCCGCCTACGAGCGTATGGGATCCCGCGCAGTGAAGGGCAAATTGGTGATGGTGAATTAAGGCTTGACAGCGCTTGCGGCATTTGCAGCGCTCTCAGCCTTGGCAGTCTTAGCAGCTGCCTCAGCCTCTTTGGTTTTTTGCTTCTCCGCAAGATCACGCAAACCGTCGTCACGACGCTGAATGCGTTTGGCAAGCTCTTGCTGCTTCTCCTCATAAGCTGCACGCTTCGTTGCCCTCTCCTCATCTGAGGGCCGTGATGCTTTGGCAGCCGCTTTTGACTCATATCTTGTGGACGTCTTGCTAGATAAGGCTTCACGGTCTTTTTCTAAGCTTTTATTTTCACGTTCAACTGCACGCTTCGCACTACCCGTCAGCGCGTCTTGACGATTTTTTTCTTTCTCTGCAAGAGTGCTAGCTGAGGTTTTTTCATCTAACTTTTGCTGCTGCCTGGCAGCAGCGGCCTTGCGATCCATGTTATTCAAAATAGTCTCTTGCCGAGTGAGTGCATCCAAGCCACGAATGCGCTTTACTTTGACATCTTCTCGACAAGACGTCACCACAAATCTTGTTTGACACTCCAAATCTAGTGCATCAAATTTGCTATTGATTGCAGTACGCTCAGATTCAAGGCGAGCGTGCTCTAAACCACGCCCTTCAGCCGTTTGAATGTCAGGCGCAGCAAAGATGATGCTTGTAGAAAACGCTAAGCACAACACTATTAAATTTTTCATGATGTCATTTTCAACGACAAGCCTGTATCTACGTCGCGCCGCTCCAGCGCCAAATAATCTTTGGACTGCATCTCGATCAAACGCGAAATGGTGCGTGGAAACTCATGGGCTAACGGACCTTCGGTATAGAGCTGTTCGGGCACAACCGCCGCCGACATGATGAGTTTGACGCGGCGGTCATAGAGCACATCAATCAGCCACGTAAAACGCCGTGCTTCGGACGCATGGCGCACAAACATTTGCGGCACATCCGACAAAATCACGGTATGAAACTGCGTGGCAATCTCTAAATAATCGTTTTGGCTACGCGGCCCGCCGCACAAGGTTTTGAAGTCAAACCACACCAAGCCACCTGCTTTGTGCAAAGCCGTAATTTGACGTGACTCAATGTTGAGAATCGGGTTTTCATTGCGTTTTTCTGCCAATCGCATAAAGGCATCCAAGAGCGCACTTTGCGCCTGTGCGTTTAGTGGGTGATGGTAGAGCGTCAAGCTGTCCATCGTGATGCGGCGATAGTCTGTACCGTTATCCACATTCATGACATGGAGCTTAGCGTTCAATAAATCAATCGCGGGTTGCAATCGGTCACGATGCAAGCCATTGGGGTACAAATCGTCAGGCTTGAAATTGCTGGTCGTCACCATGCCCACACCGTACTTAAACAAAGCATCCAACAAGCGATGCAAAATCATGGCATCCGTAATATCCGCCACGTGAAACTCATCAAAACAAATGAGTCGATAACGTTTGCTAATACGCAGTCCCAAAGCGTCAAGCGGATTCACCGTGCCCTGCAAGTCGGCCAACTCGCGATGCACCTCCCGCATGAACTCATGAAAATGCAGGCGTGTTTTCCGCTTGATGGGAACAGCTGAATAAAAGCAATCCATCAAAAAGCTTTTGCCACGTCCTACACCACCATACAAATAAACACCTTGCGGGATATTCGGGTGATTAAAGATTTTTTTGAACGCAGACGAGCGTTCAGACAAATACATCGTCCAGTGTTTCGCGCATGCGTCCAATGCCTCAACACCCGCCAATTGCGCGGGGTCAGACGTGTAGCCACGCTTCTTTAGCTCGGCTTGATAGATGTCAAGAACAGACACGGAGCAGCTAAATTAAAAATTCAGCGTCCGCTTATCCACGGCTAGTGCAGCTTCTTTGGTTGATTCGGATAACGACGGATGTGCGTGGCAAATTCGTGCGATGTCTTCGCTGGACGCACGGAATTCCATCGCCATCACCAGCTCTGCAATCAACTCAGAAGCTTGTGGACCAATGATGTGTGCGCCGAGCACTTCGTCGGTTTTGGCATCCGCCAAAATTTTGACAAAACCTGTCGTATCGCCCAGCGCACGTGCTCTGCCGTTTGCGAGAAACGGGAATTGGCCTGCTTTGTACGCAACGCCTTCGGCCTTCAATTGCTGCTCAGTTTTGCCAACCCATGCAATCTCGGGACTGGTGTAAATCACCCACGGAATCGTATTGAAGTTGACGTGTCCGTGCTGGCCTGCCATACGCTCAGCCACAGCAACGCCCTCTTCTTCGGCCTTGTGTGCCAGCATCGGGCCACGCACCACATCGCCTACCGCCCACACGTTTGGCAAATTGGTTTGGCAATGCTCATTCACAACGATGGCTCCACGCTCATCGAGTTGTAAACCTACGGCTGCCGCATTCAAACCGTCGGTGTTAGGCACGCGACCAATCGACACAATCAGCTTGTCCACATCGAGGGTTTGCGCTTCGCCTTTGGCGTTAGCGTAGTTGACCGACACGCCCTTTTTGCCATTTTTCACTTCGGATATTTTTACGCCAAATTCCAGCTTTAGACCTTGCTTGGTGAACGCTTTGAGCGCCTCTTTAGCAATACCTTCGTCCGCAGCACCCAAGAACGAGGGCATCGCTTCAAGAATAGTGACTTCTGCTCCTAGCCTGCGCCAGACCGAACCCATCTCAAGACCAATCACGCCTGAGCCAATCACGCCCAGCTTCTTAGGCACGGCGCCTACGCGAAGTGCGCCGTCATTCGAGAGCACGTTCACCTCATCAAATTCAGCGCCTGGCAACACGCGAGCATTTGAGCCTGTGGCAATCACAACATGCTTAGCGGCAATCGCTTCATCCGCTTTGCCTTTCACAGCAAGTTGATACAAGCCATCGGCATTACCAATAAAACTTGCCAAACCATGAAAGAACGTGATCTTGTTCTTTTTGAGCAAGTACAAAATGCCATCGTTGTTTTGTTTGACCACGCCGTCTTTGCGAACCAGCATTTGAGCAACATCCATCTTCACGCCAGCGGCG
>JANXRP010000188.1 GCA_025352965.1 Comamonadaceae bacterium | reverse complement strand
TAGCTTTGACAGGCCGAACATTCATTACAAGATTGTCGAAAAGAAAGATGCCACATCGCAGTTACTTCGCTTCATAACGAACGAGCACGCGGGTGACAGTGGCATCGTTTATTGCCAATCGAGAAAGCGCGTGGAAGAGGTCGCCCTGCAATTGAATCGCGAGGGCATCCGCGCCATGCCTTACCACGCCGGGCTTGCAGCCGATGTTCGCCTTACCAATCAAAATAAATTTTTACGTAGTAGCGACGCGGATAGTGAGGGAGGTGGTTGGGTGATGGTGGCAACCATCGCTTTTGGCATGGGGATTGATAAGCCTGATGTGCGTTTTGTGGCGCATCTTGATATGCCAAAAAACATCGAAGGTTATTACCAAGAAACAGGACGTGCGGGGCGTGATGGTCTTGCCTCGAATGCGTGGATGGCTTATGGACTGCAAGATGTAGTGAACCAGCGCCGCATGATTGATGAGAGTCCTGCCAGCGATGAGTTCAAGCAAGTGATGCGCGGTAAGTTGGACGCGCTGCTCGGTCTTGCAGAAGCGACCCATTGCCGCCGCGTGCGGTTGCTCGCGTACTTTGACGAAGACTACAAACCTGATGGACAGATTCGGCTGACGTGCGGTGCGTGCGACAACTGCGTGAGTCCGCCTGATATTTGGGATGGCACAGAGGTGGCACGTAAACTTTTATCCACCATTTACCGCGTAGAGCAGCAAAGCAACTTGCACTTTGGTGCAGGACATTTGATGGATATCGTTCGCGGCAAAGCGACGGATAAAACAGCGCAGCATGGACATGAGCGCATCAGTACGTTTGGACTGTGCAGGGATATTTCAGAGCTGCAATTGCGTGCCGTGCTGCGCCAATTGATTGCCATCGACGCTTTGCGTGTGGATGCCCAGAGTTTTAATACGCTGCATCTGACCCTGGGTTCGCGGGCAGTGCTGAAGGGCGAAGTGTCCGTGCTGCTCAAAAAGTCAACAAGCGCTAAGCCAAGCGGTAAATCAGGTGGTAACTCAAGTGCGATAAGGCTTGCAAAAGAGGATGCCTCGCAAAGCCCAATGGATGCGGCCTGCCTGGCACGCTTTGTTGCACTCAAAGCTTGGCGTGCCGAAGTGGCTGCCCATCACAACTTGCCCGCGTTTGTGATTTTTCACGACAGCACGTTGCGGTCGATTGCGCTGCTTAATCCAACCAGCACCGATGAATTGTCCAGCGTGAGCGGTATTGGCGCGAAGAAGCTAGAGGCTTACGGCGAAGAAGTGTTAGCGGTGATCAAACGTAGCGTGCCATAGCGCAAGCACGGCTTCTCGCTCCGCTTGGAGTTCGCTATCGGGCAGCATTGCCTTTTGCTCTTGCAATCTTGCCGCATGCTGCTTGTCGCGTAATAACTGATACGCGTCGGCCGCCCGCGTGCCCACTCCTGCTGGCAGTAATTGCGCTACCCCCGCGATGCGCAAGAGTTCAATCGTGCCGACGTTACCCAAGAGCGCAGGGTGATCCTTCGCATGCGCGAGGATGAGGTACTGCACGGCAAACTCTGCATCCATCATGCCGCCTGCGCTATGTTTGATATCGAATTGCTTGGCTGGAGCAGGATAGGCTGCATAGAGCTTTTGCCGCATGGCGACGACTTCAGCCTTCAAAAGTTCGGCATCGCGCTGCTGGCTTAGTACCTCTGCGCGAATGCTATCAAATTGATGACGTAGTGACTCTCTGCCAAACACGCAGCGCGCGCGCGTCATGGCTTGCAGCTCCCACGTCCATGCGCTGTTGCTGCCGCGCTGGAGTTGGTATTTCTCATACGATTGAATCGAGGTAACGAGCAAGCCAGAGTTGCCATTAGGGCGCAGCGCAGTATCGATTTCATACAAATCGCCTTCGCTGGTTTTAGCGGTGAGCCAAGCAATCAGTTTGCGTACCAAGGCGGTGTAACGCTCCACAGCGAGATCGCTATCGTCGTCGTACAAAAAGACAATATCTAAATCGCTGCCATAGCCTAGTTCTTTGCCGCCTAATTTGCCGTATGCAATGACGGCAAAGCGATCTAACGCCTCAGCTGCCAGCAAGATGCCTTGCAAGCGAGCGCTGATGTGTTCCCAGCACCACGGCAGTGCCAATGCGAGAACGCTGTCGGCGAGGCTAGAGAGTTCATCCCCCACATCGCGCACGGAGAGTAGGCCTTGTATATCGCGGACCAAAATGCGGAATACTTCAATGTGGTGCGCGCGGCGCAGTAAATCGAGCAATGCCTCTTCGTCGCAGAGCCCTGTGGCTTGCAGGGCTTGATATTGCAAACGCACGTTTTTTTGAAAAGCTTCTGCGTTAAAGCGTGTGGTCAAAATGTCTGGGCGTTTGAGCTCGTCCGCCGCATCAGGGTGCTTGCGCAAATAGCTCACCGTCCAAGCGGCTTTTTGTTGCAGCAACTCGGGCGTAACGGTAGGGGCTTCAGTAGATACGCCTTGCTTGATCCACTGTTCAAAAATAAGCGCGACGGCGTCCGTGTGCTGGCTCAGTTGTTGTTCAAAAGCCTCAATGTTGGCAAAGCCCATTTGCTGGGCGATCCAAGCCAGATCGCTCGCCAAAGCAGGCACAGTATGGGTTTGCGCATCGTCTAAGTATTGAATGCGGTGCTCAAGTTTGCGCAAAAAAACATAAGCTTCGCGGAGCGACGTCACTGTTTCCACGTCCATAAGTCCTGCGGCGGTTAGCCGTTCAAGTGCCGTTAGCGTCGGGCGCGCTAGCAGTTCAGGTTGCCTGCCGCCGCGCACAATTTGCAGCACTTGCGCGGCAAATTCGATTTCGCGGATACCGCCCCTGCCAAGCTTGACATCACGTGCGCCAGAGCCGCCATCTGCGTGCTTGCGGATGAGCTGGTGCAAGCCTTGCAGTGCCGTGAAGACTTTGAAGTCGAGAAAACGGCGAAAGACAAAAGAGCGCACCACAGCACGCAAGGGCAGTACATCCTGCGCGGCATCTTGCGTTTGAATGATGCGAGATTTCAGCCAAGCAAAACGCTCCCATTCGCGCCCTGAACGCTGGAAATACTGTGCCAGTGTTGATAGCGAGATCGCCAGTGCGCCCTCAGAGCCATACGGACGCAGTGCTAAATCGACACGAAAGACAAAGCCATGCTCTGTGACATTAGCTAGTAAGCTTTGGAGGCGCCGCACTTGGCGTGCAAAAAAATCATGATTGGAGATGCTGACCTGTGTGGGTAGGGTGGCTAGTGTTTCACCACTCTTGTCGTAGACATAAATCAGATCAATGTCGCTGGAGACGTTCAGCTCGCGTGCGCCCAGTTTACCCATGCCCACCGTCCAAAGCGTGCTGGGTTGCCCGCCCGCCATGGGCTCTCCGTGTTTAGCAACTAGCTCGGCATGTGCGGTTTGTACCGCTACAGATAAGCAGACTTCAGCAAGATCCGTCATACCTTGCATGATGGTGTCAAGGGGTGCGTCCTGCTCACAATCGAGCGTATAGAGTCGGTGCAAGGTGATTTGACGCACGATGCGCAGGCGGCTGCCCACATCGCTGTAGCCCATATCCAGCAAGGCTTGCAGAGCGATATACAGCGCCGTTTGTGTGGGCGTTCCGCTAGGCAAGCACGCGAGCTCTACTGGATAGCGACTCGCAATTTTTTGAATGGCACGTGTCAATGTCAGTCCCCTACAGCTAGTTCTCTAGCGCTTAGTGATCCAAACTCGAGGTGAGTACATAGATAGTACGGTAACTAAGCAAAACCCAGCGTAAGACGCCGCCACGATCGTTGATAGCGTTTGCATATTGGCGCCATAGCGTGCCACAGCCACCCAGCCCACACCAGCCGCTATCAACATCCGTAGCGCAGAGGCTATAAAGCCCCACAGACCGTGCCCTGTTCCTTGCACAGCAAACATCAACACAAAGCCAAGACCATACGCAAAATAAATAGGTGCAACGGTTTGTAAATAGATGCGAGCAGGCGCAAGCACATCAGCATCTTGGCTAAATAGATGCAGCCAGCTATCGGGAAAAATCGCTGCCAGCAAACCAATCGATCCCGTCAGTACCGCGCCAATCAAGCCGCCTACCCAGCCGATGCGCTTGGCGCGGGCTGCATTGCCAGCGCCCATGTTGATGCCCACCATCGTGAGCACGGCGGTGGCGAGGCCGAACAAAATGGGGATCAGTACGTAATCGAGCCTTGCCGCATTGCCATAGCCAGCAATCGCATCAATGCCAAAGAAGCCAACGGCGGAGGTGACGATGATGACGGTCAAATTGCTAAAAGCCGTGGTGATGGCAGCGGGTACACCTACTTTTAATATGTCTTTGAAATGGTGGCTAGAGAGAGGTTCTTTGGACAGCGTCAAGCCTGATTTACCCGTCCGCATGTAGCGCAGCAAGAGGGCGCAGGCACCAAAATAATAAATGGCATAAGCGATACCTGCGCCTGCAATGCCTAACTTTGGGATGGGGCCAAAACCAAAAATTAAAGCAGGCGATGCAGGAATCAAAATCACCGCGCCAATTAGCGTCACCATGGCGGGCACTTTGACATTACCCGAGCCGCGCATGGCACCCGATAAGAGGTTGACAATCCACACAGGAATCGCGCCCGCAAAGAGCCAGTTGGAGTAAAGCACAGCGGCTTCTAGCGCTTCGCCTTCGCCGCCCATGGCACGGTAGAGCGGGCGACCAAAAAGCCAAGCGCCGAGTGTGAACAGCAAGCCCAGCAAGGCGGCGAGGGCAAAGGAATGCCACAGCAAGGCATTCGCGTCAGCCTTGCGAGCTGCACCCGTTGCCCGCGCAACAGCGGAGGCTACGCCGCTACCGATGCCGCCGTTGGACATGGTGACCATCAGCATAAATAGAGGAAAGACCAGTGCCACGCCTGCCAGTGGGGCCGTTCCCAAGCGGCCTACATAGGCGGCTTCCGCGACGCTGACGGCGGTTTGAGCAATGAGCACCACCATGGTGGGTAGTGCTAGCTTCAAAATGGTGGGAGCAATGCTGCCGCTAAGAATCGCTGCTTGGGTGGTTGTCTTAGATGTCATTTGTTTTCCTTGTTAAGTGAAGCGCAGCCGAAATGCCGCCTTCCAAAATCTGTTTCGATAACGCGGGATCTGTGCCAACTCTTGCCAGCTGTAGGCTGCCAATCAAGATGCCAAACAAGCTGTAGGCGGCTTGTCGTCTATCGTTTGCGTTCTTGCCCGCCACATGAGGTGCAATGAGCTCAATAAACGATTCAATTTTTTGCGTGTGAATGGCACGTGTGGATTTAGGGTGACGGCTGACTTCGGAGATCAGCGCCGCAGTCACGCAGCCTTGCTCTGCATTGGCGCAGTGACGTGGGCTGAGGTAGCCACGGATCACGGCCTCGATGTTTCCACCGCCTTCAAAAATCTGCACCACAGCTTTATTACGGCGATCCAGTGCATCGGCCAGTACATGATCCACTAAATCTTGCTTTGATTTGAAGTGCGCATAAAACGCACCATTGGTCAGCCCTGCGCCCTGCATCAACCCTGCCAAACCGACAGCAGCAACGCCTTCGCCTTTAAAACGGCGCGATGCCTCGTCCAGAATGCGCTGGCGGGTCGCGTCCTTGTGTCCTTGTTCATATCGCATCAAGATTTCCTTTTTATATTACGATCATAATTCAAAAGAATACAATAAACTGCAAAATAAACTCAACCAGTAAAAGGAATCACATGGCAACAACGCAAGAATGGATCGCAGAAGCAGAAGTAGTTAAAGAACAAATGCTGGCAGGCGGCGGCGGTGCAGGAGTTTTTACTCGCGAGCAAATTGCCAGCATGACTGGGCTAGAAATTTTTAATGCCATGATGGCGGGCAAGTTGCCCTATGCCAGCGTGGGCAAGACACTCGACTACTCGCCCGTGAGCGTGGCGTTTGGAGAAATCGTGTTTCAAGGCTCGCCGCAAAGCAACTTCTTAAACCCCATGGGCACAGTGCATGGCGGCTGGTACGGCACGCTGCTCGACTCCGCCATGGGCTGCGCGGTACACACCACAGTGCCCGCAGGACGTGGCTTTACCACGGCAGAGTACAGCATCAACATTGTGCGCGGCGCCAAGGTGGGTACGGTTTACCGCACGATTGGTAAAGTGGTGCACGTGGGTCGCCAAATGGCAACTGCGGAAGGCCGCATTGTGGACATAGACGGCAAAATCTATGCACACGGCACAACCACGTGCTTTTTGTTTGATATGCCCAAAATCTAAAAACGAGGACATCACCATGCGACTACTCCACACCATGCTGCGCGTTGGCAACCTAGAGCGCTCCATCAAGTTTTATACCGAGCTCTTGGGCATGAAGCTCCTTCGCACCACCGACAGACCCGAGCAAAAATACTCGCTGGCGTTTGTGGGCTACGGCAATAACCCCGACCACGCCGAGATTGAGCTGACCTACAACTACGGCGTTGAAAGCTACGAGCTAGGCACGGCTTACGGCCACATCGCGCTTGGCGTGGAAGACATCGTTAAAACCTGCGATGCGATCCGCAAAGCGGGCGGCAACATCACCCGCGAGCCAGGACCCGTCAAGGGCGGCACCACCATGATTGCGTTTGTGGCTGATCCTGATGGCTACAAGATTGAGTTGATTGAGCGGGAGTGATTTTGTACAGAATGACTTTTGAAAAGTGAAACTGTACAAATAGCTAATTAGGGTTTAGTGAATAACTGATTGATGATGTCTGCACATTTTTCAATGTGATCAATGCAATGAGGAGTGAGATCAGCGGAGCCATGAGCAGCGTGATTTCTTAACTTCGAAAGAACTTCTACGAGATCGCCTGTATCTTTTAAGAGTCCACTAGACACGGCTTTTTTTAGTAATGGGGCAAGCGTTTTGTTTGCTAGCTCAGGAAACCGCTTTTTCAATGCAAGTTCAATAACCGAATAGGTTTTCATCTGAACTTCAGGCGCTAATGAATACTGGAAATAGTAATAGAGAGCCATGTTTCTAGCAACATTGAATTGCCCATGAACTGCGTCAGGAACACCATCATGTAGTTTGATTTCAGCTAGTGTCTTGTGCAACTCTTGAA
>JANXRP010000158.1 GCA_025352965.1 Comamonadaceae bacterium | reverse complement strand
TGGATCATGTGCCCCTTGATATCGGCAAGATTACGATTGCTTTGCTCTAAAGAGGTGTTTTTAAAGGCCAAACTCTTTTTGAGTTGAAAGGCCTCCCAGCGCCAAATTTCGTTGTAAATAGCAATTGCAACAGAAATGAGTGAGAAAAATAATATAAAAATGGAATTGCCTAGAAAGGTATCCAAATGAATAGGTAATGGATTGTGAAATATACAGGCAGCGGCATACGTGGCAAGTGTGAACACACCAAATAGAAACGCTTCAAAAATTGAAATAGGCAAGATAAATGCCAGTCCTGCCAAGGCGAAGGTGAGGCCCACAAAGTAGATAGATTTTTCCGCTCCTGTGAGACAGATCATGTACGCAATCATGATTTGCGGAATACTCATCCAGAAGTAAATCAGGTACTTCACGTAGCGAATCCCTAGCCGTGTCTCTGATGCAAACAGGGATATCAAAATGATCGCGGCCGCAAATAAGCGAATCAGAAAAAAATCCGCCACCTGCGAGCGGTAGTTGAAATAATCTAAGCCAATGCCAGACACAATGAGGCCGGCAGTGATAAGGCAAGCACGGCGGTTGTAAAACAACATGTAGGCTTGCAGTTCGGACAAATAGCCTACATCCTTGCGATACGAAATAAATTGTGAAATTTGATCGCGCAGCATACTAGACGCGATAAGTTGACTCTAAGAAAACGTTAACACCCGTTGTATCCGTAAAGCAATCAATGTCTTGATAATTCTCAGGGAGAATTTTGTACATGTCCGCTTCGTTTCGGTAGATCAGATGCCATTCCAAGAAATGTTCCATCCAATTTTTTTCAGGATTGCTACTGTGCACGTTTGTCACTAAGATTTTTGCTTGATTTCTGAGGCAAGACGTAAAGTATTCAATGAGTCGTGTGCAGACCTTATCGGACAAGTAGTCAAATAAACCTGCGCAGTAGATGTAATCATATTTTTCAGATTCTTCGACGATCAGATTTTTGGTCGCTCGCTTGAGCAGCAAATGCACCGATTCATGTCTAGTAGTGATCGTGACAGCTAGACTCTTTTGAAGAACAATCTTGTCAAGTTTTTCTTTAGTGTGTTTGAGGGTCTCTTCGCTGAAATCTAGCAGCACAAACTCGACGTTATTGATTTGATCCGTTTCTTTTAAGAGTCGTTCTAACTCAATGGCAGGTCCGCAGCCGATAGTGAGAATGCGGAATTTCTTGGTTGTATCTTGCCGGGCATGGATGGCACGAGTGAGGCGGTCTACTAAAATCACGATGCGATTTCGGTGTGCCTCTGCTACTTTGGCTTGCAAAAACATGAAGTTCACAAGTTGAAAGTAAGAGCTCGGTCCTTGCCTAGGGTCGCTGATGATTTGATTCACCATCTCGTAGTCACCTGCATAACCTAGCGGCTTGGCAAAGGTGCGGTACACGAATGGCGCCCTCAATATGAGTGGGTGAATGGCCGTTTGCGCATAGCTTCGGTGACTCGCCGAGAGCTCTAGTTCTACCAAACTAGCCTGATCTTCAAAATTTTCTAGGTAGGACTTGCCTTTTTCCAAAAGTGGAACAGCAATATCAAAAAATACATCCTCGCGTATGCGTCCCAAGTTGTCTTTGGGCAGGCCGCTATTGATGTCAATTTGATCAATCCAGCGGTTGATTTCAGCAAAATAGGAGCGCATTTCGTTAATAACGATTTGGTACTCTTTGTTTATTTTGAATCGTGTATCCCATTCTTGAACGAAAGCTTGCGCTTCTGTTTTGACACGATCCAAGTCTTGATGAATCGCATGAAACTCGCTCCACTCATCAATCAACGTGACCGAAACAATCGCCATCAATCCTGTATTGACCAAGCCGTTAATAAACGCCTTGCCTTGGTAGATGACCTGCTCGGCACCGGCTCGAATCGTGAGGTCAGACAATACTTCGCTGACCTGCACGATGGAGTAGGGGTTATAGACCTCCATCACGAGGGAGCGCCGCTGGATATTGGTCAGCGTCCCTCTGGCCGTTTCGCCTTGGCTATTTTTAAACGAGATAACAGGATCGATGGGGCGAATGGGCTTCATTGCGCTTGCAGACTTATTTTGGTGCTAGGCGAATGGCGCCATCTAAGCGAATGGTTTCACCGTTAAGTAGGTCATTTTCAAAAATATGCCGTGCCAGCTTGGCGTAGTCTTGTGGCGTGCCTAAGCGTTTTGGGAACGGCACAGCTGCGGCTAGCGAAGCTTGCACTTCAGCGGGCATGCCTGCCATCATGGGGGTGTACATGATGCCCGGTGCGATAGTCATCACACGGATGCCAAGCGTGGACAAATCGCGCGCAATCGGTAGCGTCATGCCAACAATGCCTCCCTTGGAGGCGCTGTACGCGGCTTGACCAATCTGTCCGTCATACGCGGCCACCGAAGCCGTGTTAATGATGCAGCCTTTTTCTTGCGTCGCTTCGGCTTCGTTTTTGCTCATGGCCTCTGCTGCCAAACGAATCATGTTGAAGCTACCAATTAAATTGATGGTGACTGTGCGTTTGAACGCATCAAAGTTATGCGCACCATTTTTGCCAACTGTGCGCTCGCCCGTGGCAATGCCTGCGCAGTTGACCAAACCCATCAGTTTTCCCATAGAGACTGCTTTTGCAATTACGGCTTGACCGTCTGCTTCCATCGTGACATCGCACTTTACAAATGCGCCGCCTAACTCTTTGGCGATGGCTTCACCCTTTTCTGCTTGCATGTCGGCAATCACGACCGTTGCGCCGTTAGCCGCCAGCATACGGGCTGTACCCTCGCCAAGCCCCGAAGCGCCACCCGTGACGATAAAAACTTTGTTTGCGATTTCCATGTTTGATTCCTATAAAAAATGAGAGTAAGCGAAGTCAGCCTATGATTATGAGATGAATACTCGCTTAGTGGCACATATTGCCGCATTTTTTCTTGTGATTTTGCTGATCGGTTGCGCTGGATTACCCAATACAGGGCCTGCGCCCATTGTGGATAACTTACCGGCCAAAACACCGCTCAAAGTCGCGCTAGCGCTAGGCGGCGGCGCAGCGCGTGGCTTTGCGCATATCGGGGTGATCCAGGTGTTGGAAGAAAACGGGATCAAGCCCGATCTTGTGGTGGGAACTTCGGCAGGCAGTTTGGTTGCAAGTATTTATGCGACAGGTCGAGATGGCAAAGCGCTACAAAAAATTGCCGAAAACATGGATGAATCCACCATTACCGACTGGACTTTGCCATTTTTTAATCGCGGCGGCGTACTTCGGGGCGATGCTTACGCCAAGTATGTGGCGACACAAGTTGACAACAAGTTGATTGAACAAGCGGTGCTACCGCTTGGTATTGTGGCGACAGATTTGCAAACAGGACACGGCGTGCTGTTTCGGCGCGGCGATATTGCGACAGCCGTACGGGCATCGAGTGCGGTACCTGGGATTTTTCCGCCCGTCAAAATTGCGGGTGTCGATTATGTGGATGGCGGTCTCGCCTCGCCCGTGCCTGTACGCTTTGCAAGGCAGATGGGTGCTACATTTGTGATTGCTGTTGATATTTCTGCTGCGCCTGATGGTGAGTCGTCTGACGGCACGTTGAGCATTTTGCTAAAGACTTTTAGCATCATGGCAAAAAGCATTAACGACTTTGAACTAAAAAATGCCGACGTGATGGTTCGCCCTGCGCTGGTGGGAGTTGGCAGCTCAGACTTCACCGCAAAAAAACGAGCCATCGATGCGGGACGTGCCGCGATGCAGGCCGAGTTGCCAAAATTAAAGGCGCTGCTGGCGCAGTAACTACTGCCCTATCCCAACCGCTTGCCAACGCCCAGTGTTGGCATTGAGCCATGCTTTGGCGGGTGTTTGGCTTTGATTTTTCCAAGGATGAAAGTTACGGCTAAAAAAGCTGAGCATGAGCGGAGTCATGAGCCAAAACATGCCCTTGGTTGGGTGAAATTCATGAATCAAAAACTGCCACCAAGTGCTTGGTTTCAGCAGTGTCTTGTCATGCCACAAATTGTTAATTGTTTGAGCGCCAGTTTCAACTACAAACCAAAAAATGGCGATGACGTAACAAATGATGCGGTTACGATATTTGCCGCCAAGCGCCGCGTAGAGGTCAAACGCCAGCGAACGGTGTTCGCTTTCCTCTGAGCTATGCCAACGCCACAGCGCTTGCATATCGGGCGTAGCTTTGTCCAAAAGCACAGGGTGCGCAAACAAGATATCGGCTAACACGGCAGTCATATGCTCATAGGCCACCGTGGTGGCTAAAAAGTTCATGGGATGCACACCTTTGGCTTTGAACTTGGCGAGGCGCTTAGGAATCCAATCTTGCCAATGATTGACTAAACCTTGCTCGGCGAGCACCGCGTTGTAGCGCTCGTGGACGCGGCGATGCGTGGCTTCTTGCGCAATAAAATTTTTTGCAGTGGCGCGAAGAGTGTCGTAACGACTATCAGCTGGCAGCATGGGGAGGCAATCGCGTACCGAGTCAATAAATGCTTGCTCACCCGCAGGAAAGCTAAATGATAGTGCGTTGTAGAGTTGAGTCTCAAATGCGTGATTGCTATGCCAGTGGCGCGGAAAACCATTTTCCAAGTCGATTAGAAATTTGCGAATCGTCAGATCAGGGCTGTGGTCGATAGTGGAGGTGTTCATGGCGGTGACTATACTGAGGATTCCTCAGATTTAAAACTCGCATCTTGCTCAGATTACATTCGCGTCGTATGCCTGATAAAAAATTAACTGCACGACTCTCTAAAGCCATATCCAGCTTGCGCCGCGAGCCAACGCAGGGGAGAGCGCAAAAAACCATCGAAACAATTTTTGAGGCAACTGCTCAGATTGTGGAGCAAGACGGCGTGAGTGCTTTGTCCACGAACAAGATTGCGCAAAAAGCTGGTTTTTCGATTGGCACGCTGTATCAATACTTTCCAACCAAAGAAGCCATCATGCATGCCATGACGGATAGAGCGCGGCGTACGCACATGGACAGATTGCACGTACTGCTAAGCGAAGCTGAGCGGCAAACCGACGTGGACTACGAGGGTGTGCTGCGGCAGTTTATTCACATGAATCTAGCCACCTTCGCCAGAGGCGGCAAGACTTGGCGATCGCTTGTGCGGTTCGCGTGGCGGTATGGCGATCAAGATCAAATTACCTTAGCCGTGCGTGAGACCAGCGAACACATTGCAGTCACACTCTCACGCAAGCGAAAAGAGGGCTGGCGCGCACCCACGCCAGCGCTGATGTTTGTGCTCACGCGCTCTATCTTGGGAGCCATACGCAGCGCGGCTTTGGAGGATTCACCGCTCTTAGATGGGGACGAGTTTGAGGACGAATTGGTGCGCTTGGCGCTGGGATTGTTGCAAGAGTAAATTGCTAGGAGTGAAGCGCTCGAATCGTTCGTTTCGTGCTATACTCTGTATATGTTTGCCTATACAGCTAATCAAGCCAAAACGAATTTCGGACAGTTTTTAGATGCCGTGCAGCGGGAGCCTGTCCGCGTCACTAAACGGGATCGAACCGTTGCCGTCATGGTTGCCGCACAAGATTACGAGGCCATGCGTGTGTTTTATGCAAATCGCTTGCAGCAAACTCTTTTTGTGAACGCCGAACAAGCCAATTTAAGTGAAGAAGAGGCCAATGCCTTATTAGCCGATTGACGGCAATGAAGGCGGTGATTGATAGCAACGTATGGCTCAGTGCCGCGCTGTCACCTAGCGGAAAGCCAGCACAAATTGTTCAGTACGTTTTGACGCAAGGGCTTGCCGTGTTTTCGGAGGCAACTTTCCATGAGCTTGAAACGCGGCTATGGCGACCTAAATTTGATCGCTACATCAGCTTAGATGCGCGCCGTAACATCCTGCGCGATATCAAAGGAGCTGCGCTGTGGGTCAATATCAGCCCTGCTATTGCACAGCAGAGCTATTGTCGCGATCCAAATGATGATGTTTTTATTCATGCGGCCTTGGCAGCAAACGTGCCGTACCTCATCACAGGCGATTTAGATTTATTGGCTGTGCCGCCTATTGCAAGCCTGCAAATTTTGACGCCCGCGCAAGCGATTGAGCGAGTGACGACTTAGCTTTTTACTCTGTCTTTTAGACAATCGAGCTAAACTGCGAATGGAGATTCACAAAACACTTTCAAAGGCTTTATAAAATGAATGTATACCCCAGAGGCAGTTTTATCTCGCAGGTTTTGCGGCATAAATTACGTCAGGCGTACAAAATCGGAGTATCCAAATGACGACAGCTAGGTATAAATTCCAAAGAAGCAAAAACAGTATTAATGGCTTTCTCAGCAAAAACAGGGCAAGTACAGATGCGCTTAATGCTTTAAACATCTGGTCAAATTCAAAGCCTCAGAGAATTTACAACGTACTAAGCGATCAAGATGAAGAGCTATTGGTAGAGCTAACTTGGCAAGAGTCTGATAGTTCGGCTGGACCAGAGTTGGAAGATGCCTCTATTAAAGTTGGTATAGAGCGCTTTCATGTTCAGCAGTAGAAAGTTACGCCAATGCTCAACCACTTCATTTAAGTGGGACTGGCTAGAGCCAGCCCGTTAATTCGAACGCTAGTAGTTAAAACTAGGTATGTAGGTTTTTTGAGATGCTTGCAGTGGCATCAACGCAGCGCAATCTCCGCAGGCGTAACAACTAGCGCACCCTCCAGCGTTTGAACTGCCTCAATCAAATACGCCTCACTGGCTTGCTTCACATCTTGATAGAGCGCTTGGCATAGTTGTCTTGCCTCAAAGCCTGACCACGACGCAGGCAGCAGTTCGTCAGGCAAATTGGGATCCCGTAGCAAGATACGGCGATATTCGTGAATCAATAGTGTGCGAACATAAAACGCCTCGGCAGGATCGAGGCTTTGTGCGCTCTGTGCCATGGGTGCAAATCGTTTGATAAATTGCTGCCACGCGGTATCGACGTGGAACAAGTCAAAAGTTTGCTGCATTAAATCGGTCAAAGGCTTGCGCGAGTACGTGTCGATGCTGGAGGCTTTGAGCAGCGTGACGTGAGCCTCGGCTTGGCAAGCTTGAACGATCTCAGTAAACGACTGGTGATCGGCGCGTGGGTGCGCAAAGATATTGGGGGCAAGCTGACCAAATCCATCCCACAGCAGCTCGCGGCGTAATTTTTGCCGCGCACTCAGTCTCCACTTGGCATCTATAAAAACGATCGTCCAGTAGCCATCCCACGGCGCGCTACTAAATTCATAGATTCGTTTTCCGGCATGCTGTACGCGCTGCAATCCATCAGGCGAAAGCCCGTAGTAGCTACGCCTGCCAATTCGCTCAATATCAAACCATTTGTCGCTTGCCAGACGGAAAACACTGGTGCGCACTTGCCGAGAAGAAATACCAAACGGCGCTAGCAATTGGATGAGGCTACCTAGCCAGACGGCTTGCGCCCTAGAGGCAAATACGTCTCCATAAAGCGTCATCACCATCGAGTTGGAGCGCAAACTCAGCTTGTCTTGGAGCTTGTTGTGATACAAAAATAATGATTGCATGCGTCAATTTATATCATTATTATTTGAAGCTAATTCCAAAACTCGCAAGAGCACACATTTATGTACGCACAACTCGTAGATACAGGTCAAGCCAAAGTCAGCACGCTTAGCGAAATGTCGCCAGAGGAAGCCGCATTTCAAAAACGCATCGATGCAGGTGTGAAGATTGAAGCCAAAGACTGGATGCCTGACGCGTACCGCAAAACTTTGGTTCGACAAATTTCGCAGCATGCGCATTCAGAAATTGTGGGG
>JANXRP010000079.1 GCA_025352965.1 Comamonadaceae bacterium | reverse complement strand
CTCAATATCTTTGAGTCCATTGAGCAGGCGATCTTTCAAGGCGGTGATGCGTTTATTTTCCTCGTGCATTTCAGCCTTGGCAATGCGGTACGCCTCGCCCATGCCCACACATTGGTGCGTTGGCAGCGTGCCCGAACGCATCCCGCGTTCGTGACCACCGCCGTGCATTTGCGCCTCTAAACGGATGCGTGGTTTGCGGCGTACATAAAGCGCTCCTATGCCTTTGGGGCCATAGGTTTTGTGCGAGGTCAGACTCATCAAATCGACAGGGAGCGTCTGCAAGTCAATATCCACGCGGCCTGTGGCTTGGGCGGCATCGACATGGAAGATCACGCCCTTCTCGCGGCAAATGTTGCCAAGTGCGGTAATGTCTTGAATCACGCCGATTTCGTTGTTGACAAACATCACGCTCGCCAAAATGGTGTCGGGACGAATGGCGGCTTTAAACGCGTCTAAATTGACGAGGCCGTCTTCTTGAACGTCGAGATAAGTCACTTCAAAACCTTGGCGCTCCAGCTCGCGCATGGTATCCAGCACCGCTTTGTGCTCGGTCTTTACCGTAATCAGGTGCTTGCCTTTGGTTTTATAAAACTGCGCTGCGCCCTTGATAGCGAGATTGTTCGACTCGGTTGCGCCGCTGGTCCACACGATTTCGCGCACGTCAGCGCCAATGAGTGCAGCCACATGACCACGCGCAGTCTCGACCGCTTCTTCGGCCTCCCAGCCCCACGCGTGTGAGCGCGACGCAGGATTACCAAAGTGCTCACGCAGCCAAGGAATCATGGCATCCACCACGCGCGGATCGCATGGATTGGTGGCGCTGTAGTCCATGTAAATAGGGAAGTGAGGTGTGCTGTTCATGATATTTACTTATTTATTTGATCCGCCAAAGCTACTAAACGAGCCAATGTTAAATACCGAGTTAGGCGCTTTCAAAGTCATCGGTTTGGCGACTATTTTCTTTTGAATGCCCGTACCTTTGCCATCAATCGTCCAGCCGTTGTCGATTTGCTCTGTTACTAATTTACCCAGCGTAATGCCATCTAAAAACTTAAACATGTGCTGATTGAGTGATTCCCACAGGTCATGCGTCATGCACATACCACCGTCATCGGCGCAATCTTGCTTGCCGCCGCAGCTGGTGGCATCAATCGTCTCATCCACTGACGTGATGATGTCAGCCACAGAAATTAAGTCCATGGTGCGCGACAGCGTATAACCGCCGCCTGGTCCGCGCACGGCTTCGACTAAGGATTTGCGGCGTAATTTGGCAAACAGTTGCTCTAAGTACGACAGTGAAATCTGTTGACGCTCAGCAATGCCTGCCAATGTGACGGGTCCGCTTTCGGTGCGCAGACCAATGTCAATCATGGCAGTGACGGCAAAACGACCTTTGGTAGTGAGACGCATGGGTAAGTGCTCTAAAAATGAGTAGTTGACTGTTTCACTCAAGTTTAACAGATTCCCTACTAAAACGCTAGGGATTAGAGTGAAGAAGCAGCCCCAAACACGCGTTCCTTCAGCTGAACAAGCTGATCGCGCAGCCGCGCTGCTTGCTCAAACTCTAAATTTTTAGCCGCTTCAAACATTTGCTTTTCTAGCTGCTTGATACGCTTGGCAAGGTCTTTCTCAGTGAACTCTTCTACGCCTGTGGCACGTAGCATGTCGCGGCGCTCGGCCTCGCGAGCGGCATCCTTGCCTGCTTTACTGCTCATCACGCCGTCAATCATGTCGCGCACTTTCTTAACGATGCCTTGTGGCGTGATGCCATTCAAAGTGTTGTGCGCGATTTGTTTGTTGCGCCGCCGCTCGGTCTCGTCCATGGCTTTTTTCATGGAATCCGTGATGCGATCGGCGTACAAAATAGCGTGTCCGTTCACGTTTCTCGCAGCGCGCCCAATCGTTTGAATCAAGCTTCGCTCAGAGCGCAAAAAGCCCTCTTTATCAGCATCCAAAATCGCGACTAAAGACACCTCGGGGATATCCAGTCCTTCGCGCAGCAAGTTAATACCAACCAGTACATCGAATGCGCCTAAGCGCAAATCGCGCAAAATTTCCACACGCTCCACGGTGTCAATATCGCTATGTAAATAGCGTACCTTCACGCCGTTGTCTGACAGATATTCCGTCAACTGCTCGGCCATTCGTTTGGTGAGCGTGGTAATTAAAATGCGCTCAGTTTTTTTGGTGCGTTCGCGGATTTCGTAGAGCACATCGTCCACCTGCGTGGTGGCAGGGCGCACCTCAACGATAGGATCCACAAGCCCAGTGGGACGCACCACTTGTTCAACGATTTGGCCGCTGCGCTCAAGCTCATAGTTGGCTGGCGTGGCGCTGACAAACACCACTTGCCGCATTCGCTGCTCAAACTCTTCAAACTGCAAGGGACGGTTATCTAAGGCACTTGGCAGGCGAAAACCGTATTCAACCAACGTGGTTTTACGTGAGCGATCGCCCTTATACATCGCACCAATTTGTCCCATCATCACGTGGCTTTCGTCCACAAACATGATCGCGTCTTTAGGCATGTAGTCCGTCAAAGTACTGGGCGGCTCGCCAGGCGCTGCGCCCGACAAGTGCCGCGTGTAGTTCTCGATGCCCTTGCAGTGACCGACTTCGGTGAGCATCTCAAGGTCGAATTTAGTGCGTTGCTCTAAGCGTTGGTGCTCAACTAACTTGCCCATATCGAGTAACTGCTTGGCGCGTTCGCGCAGCTCCTCTTTAATCGTCTCAATCGCAGCCACCACGCGGTCGCGTGGCGTGACGTAATGGCTGGCGGGATAGACTGTAAAGCGCGGGATGCGAGACTTGATGCGGCCTGTCAGCGGATCAAACAGTTGCAGAGTTTCTACTTCGTCGTCAAACAGCTCGATGCGAATCGCTAGTTCTGAGTGCTCGGCTGGGAACACATCGACCGTATCGCCGCGCACACGAAACGTGCCACGCGAGAACTCGATCTCGTTGCGCGAATACTGCATCTTGACCAAGCGCTCAATCACATCCCGCTGGTTCATTTTGTCGCCCTCGCGCAGCGTCATGATCATGCGGTGGTAGCTCTCGGGTTCGCCAATGCCGTAAATAGCCGAGACCGATGCCACGATCACCACATCGCGGCGCTCCAAAATGCTCTTGGTGCATGAGAGGCGCATTTGCTCAATGTGCTCGTTAATCGCACTGTCTTTTTCGATGAACATGTCGCGCTGCGGCACATAAGCCTCGGGCTGGTAATAATCGTAGTAGCTGACGAAATACTCGACCGCATTCTTAGGAAAAAACTCGCGAAACTCTGAGTAGAGTTGAGCCGCAAGCGTTTTGTTATGCGCAAAGACCAAGGCGGGTCTGCCCATGCGAGCAATCACGTTCGCCATGGTGAAAGTCTTGCCAGAACCCGTGACACCTAGTAGTGTTTGGAAGGCTTCGCCGTCATTCAAACCCATGACCAGCTTATCAATGGCTTCGGGTTGATCACCTGCAGGTGGATATGGCTGAAAGAGTTGAAACGGTGAGTCAGGGTAGGAGACGAACTGCCCCTCCATCGCATCCAGATCAGTGGAGGCTGTGGTCTGCGGGGCTAGAAGGCTATTGACAAGATCGGTCATAGACCGTCGATGCTATCAACCTTGTTGTAGTCTTCCAAGTTGATAACCACATCGCATGACGCAATGGTTTCAGGTCTGTGCGCAATCACAATCCGAGTCATCGTAAGCGTATTAATGGCGTTATTGATTGCTTTTTCTAGTTTGACATCTAGGTGGCTTGTTGCCTCGTCTAACACCACAATTTCTGGCTCACGGTACAAAGCCCTAGCAAGCAAAAGTCTCTGCTTTTGTCCACCTGAGAGTGCCGTCCCCATGTCACCGACCAAGGTGTTGTATCCCATGTTCATACGTTCAATGTCTTTATGCACGCAAGCTAATTTGGCGACCTCCGTGACTCGGTCATAGTTCGGTGCCTCATCAAAAAAACAAATATTGTCGAGGATAGATCCCGCGAATAATTGATCGTCTTGCATCACGGCATTCACGCGGCTTCGCCAAGCGGCAAGCGAGACTTTAGATGTATCGACTCCGCCTTTCCAAATATGGCCCTCGGTCGGTCTGAGTAGTCCTAAAATAAGCTTAGCTAGTGTGGTTTTACCGCATCCAGAAGGCCCCACAATCGCAACAGATTTGCCCTCTGGGATTTCTATTGAGAAGTCTTTTAGAACAAAAGGGTCAAGGTCTGAGTATCGAAAGCTAACGGCCTCTAACTTCAGCTTCCCAGATGGGAATTGTGAGGTAGATGCAATTTCAAAGCCCTCATTCGTTACGGACTCCTTGGGCGTGAGCACAATGTCCGCTAAACGCTCCGATTGGAGACTCAGCATTTTGAGTTCAATCCCCTTATCAATCAGGCCAATCATGCGCTGGGTAAAAACGGCTTGGTAAGCAAAGAAGGCAATCAGCATACCCACCGAAAAGCTACTGCTAAGTATTAACTCTGCACCCAACCAAACTACCGCAATATTGGCCATGCCGGATAAGACCCCGCCTGCAACGTTGTAGCCCATCATGAAGCGCTGCGTTTTGATGGTTCGATTAGTTGTATCAATCAGATGGTTGTGCCAAAGGATTTGCCGCTGTGATTCGCGAGCAAAGAGCTTAATCGCTTGAATCCCTCGCAAACTCTCCATGAAGGTGCTACTTTGCTTAGCTCCTAGCAAAATACTCTCCTCGGTCGCTTGACGCAGTGGCGCGTAAGCCATGAGCCGCAGTAAGCCATAAATCGACACGGAAGCAATCACAATAGACGACAAAATTCCGCTGTAGAGCCACATCAAAGCCAAGGACAGGAGCGCCAAAATACTGTCAATCACGCCTTCAATAAAGCTAGTGGTCAGTGTTCGCTGAATAGCACCAATAGAGCCGAATCTTGAGACTAAATCACCTAAGTGCCTTTTTTCAAAAAATGCTTGCGGAAGGCGAATCATGTGCGAGAACACGTTCACTGACCACTGCACGCCCATTTCGGTGCCTAGTTTTAAAACAACCCAACTGCGCAGCGCACCAACCCCTACTTGCAGCATCGCCAAGAATAAAAATCCTAGCGAAAGAATGGCGATCAAGTGCTTATCGCCGGAGATAAGTGCGTGATCAACCAGCGATTGAATGTACAAAGGGCTCAGTAGTGCACAAATTTGCAACGCAAACGAGATCATGAAAATTTGTATCATTTGACGCCGAACGCCCACCAAACGACCAAACAAGTTGCTCAAACTGACACGTTGCTTTTCAGTGCGAGGCTTAAAATCAGGCGTAGGCGATAGTTCTAGCGCAACGCCTGTGAAATGCTTGGAACACTCCTCCAAACTCAACGTTCTAATACCCTTGGCAGGATCATGGATGACTAGCTTGCGTTTACTCACTTTTTGCAAGACAACAAAGTGATTCATGTCCCAATGCAAGATGCACGGAAGCTTTAAATCCATCAGCTCTTCCAGCTCTAGTCGCACAGGACGAGAAGCAAAATCAATCAGCTGAGCCCCCTCTACCAGCTGAGCCATATTCATGCCCTTGAGCGAAATGGATAGCTTGGCACGGATACCTGGCAAATCAAACTGCAATCCATGGCTACTTGCAACCATAGCCAAGCATGCGAGTCCGCATTCAGCGGCCTCTGTTTGATAAATCATGGGAAGCGCAGGTGCGCCGCTAAAGATGAGTGATTTCTTCATGTGACTTTAGCGAATGTATCTACCACGCAGGGAATAAAGTGGCTCCAAAATCCATTGTGCAACGGTACGCGTATCCAGCATAACGTCCGCCTCTAATTGCATACCACTTTGCAGCACTTGCTTAACCCCATAAGCACTGGCATTCTGACTTTCGAGAACGGCTCTAATGCGATAAACAGACTCGTCAGTCGAAGTCGCGATGGCTTTAGAGGCCATAGGAAATGGGAGCTCATTTGGCAAAAAGGGGGTTCGAGACACCTCGACAATTCGCGCGTTATATTGTCCGAATTTTTGGTACGGATAGGCACCATAGCGGATCATGACTGTTTGCCCTGCACTCAAAAACCCAGCATCTTTACTTTGAGCAAAAAGATGCGCTTCTAACTCGCCACTTTTGCTCTGATCTTTTTTATTTTCAGGCAACAACATCATGAGCGATTTATCGACACTTACAAGCTGACTTGGCTTAACAGCCAATCCAGAAATGACACCTGCCTGAGGGCTTGTAATCACAATTTCTTTTTTGGATTCAAGTTCAATTAAATCTTGCTGTGCTTGCGTCATACCGCGTTCCAGTTCCGCGACCTGTGTGCGCTTACGCATGGGTAATTCGGCTAGCTCTGCTCGTAATGTCTCCAGCTCACGCCGCAGACCCGCATGTGTACGCCGTAATACTTGCAACTTAACCTCTTGATCTGCCACTATTTCTTGTTTTTCTTGTACGACGGCATCAGAAACATAGTTTTGTGCAGCCAAATCTATGTTCCGTTTTAGTGCACTTTTGGCGTATCCAATTCGACTCGATTGCGTCTTTTGCTCCTCCAAAAGTTGAGCCATTTCCTGATACAAAGCAGCAATGCGAAGATTTAACCCACGACTAGTTTGAGTGAACAATTGCCCTTGCTGCGCAATAACGTTTGCTAAATTATTTTTTCGCTCTTGGATTTGCTGTGCGCTTTTTGCCCTGGTATCACCACCCGTTGCATCTGGACGCTCATCAACAACAGTCGCTAAGGCTTGTCCTGCCGTCACAACATCCCCCTCGGACACATGAACTTGAACAGCACGTCCAGCTTGTGGACTATAGATTCGGACAACACCACCGATGGGAATCAGATAGCCCGATACAGTTACGCGACGCGTGTATTCAGCAAAAAAAATGAGCGCCAAAATCCCCATCATGCAAGCCATGATGACCGCCGTTAAAGTCCATACAACCCAGCTTCCACGCACCACAATCTCCCCATGCAAGCGCGGGAGGTGAGCATTCTGAGCCTCAGTACGAAATAAACGCATCAATCAAAAACCTTTGAAATAGCAAAAATGGGACTCTGAGCGAACCCAGAATCCCATTTGTAAACCACTAGCTAAGCGATTCGAGCGAGGTCAACTACACAAGCGACATCACGCGATCAAAAGAACCAATGTTAGCAGCCGCGACCGCCACCACCGTGACTACCGCCACGTCCACGTCCACCACGGCCATGGCTACCACCGCCACTGCTACCACGCCCACCATGGCTACCACCACCCGAAGGAGTTGGAGTTGGAGTTGGAGTTGGAGTTGGAGTTGGAGTTGGAGTTGGAGTTGGAGTTGGAGTTGGAGTTGGAGTTGGAGTTGGAACTGGAGTTCCGCTACCGCCACCCGTAAGACCACCACCTTGAACCATCAACATCTCTTGTTTAGCTAAAATACGCATATGACATCCTTTTTGAAGAATAGAGAAAAGCAATAAAACGACCTAAATTTTTGACTGACAAATTATTGTAATACCATTTTTTAAAAAATATCAACATATTTAAAAAATTATTGCTAAACGTAACAAAAAGCAACAAATTCCCATTTCTACCGCCATGAACCAAAAAATCGACTCCGTTATGTGCTCGCCGCTTTTGTGCCCAAACGGGAAGCTGCGTGCCTCTATTAACTTAGGCAATCCTATCCTAGCCAATAAGAACGGGGGGGCAGGTGAAGTATTTGGCGTATCAGTAGATTTAAGCCGTGAACTAGCCAAACGCCTAGGCGTAGACTTGGAACTCAAAGTTTTTGACGCAGCTGCGAAATCCGTAGCCGCCGTCACAAGCGGTGATGCCGACATTGGTTTTTTTGCCATTGACCCGCTACGT
This sequence comes from Comamonadaceae bacterium, assembly GCA_025352965.1. GTDB lineage: Bacteria > Pseudomonadota > Gammaproteobacteria > Burkholderiales > Burkholderiaceae_C > JASGCK01. Next base: position 13,361 of record JANXRP010000079.1, on the reverse strand, counting down.
GGCGAAGGCATTAGCTTTACAGCCGCTTATATCCATATAGAAGGTTACTACTTAGTACGCCAAGATTCACCACTAAAAACTAATAGCGACGTGGACAAAGCAGGTATCCGCGTAACCGCAGCCAAAGGTAGTGCTTATGATTTATTTTTAACCCGAAGTCTCAAAAACGCAACACTCACGCATTCCGTCACCTCACAAACAGTGACCGACACCTATTTGCAAAACGGAACGGACGTAGCCGCTGGCGTGAAGCAACAGCTGGAGTCAGACATCCAGCGCTTAGATGGCAAAGCAAAACTGCGCTTACTGAACACCAACTTCATGGTCATTGCACAGGCGATGGGCATTCCTAATAACCGCGGCGCAGCAGCTACGGAGTACATGCGCCATTTTGTTGAGGAAATGAAACGCTCGGGCTTTGTGGCGGCGTCGCTCAAACGCCACAATATTCAAGGCGCAATGGTTGCGCCGCTGACCTAAACTCAATCCTTTAAAATCAAATCCTTTTGCACTCTAGGATTTGATAATGTCTCTCTTTTCTGCCGTTGAACTCGCCCCACGTGACCCAATTTTGGGCTTGAACGAACAATTTGCCGCTGACACCAACCCCAAAAAAGTGAACCTTGGCGTCGGTGTGTACTTTGACGATAACGGCAAGCTGCCTCTCCTCAAATGCGTACAGCAAGCAGAAAATGCCATGATGCAAGCACCCAAAGCGCGTGGTTATTTACCGATTGACGGTATTGCTGCTTACGACAAAGCCGTACAGTCTCTGGTGTTTGGCGAGACCAGCGAGCCTTTCACCTCGGGCCGCGTCGCAACCGTGCAAGGCCTTGGCGGTACGGGTGGACTCAAAATTGGTGCGGATTTTTTGAAGCGCATGAATCCAAACGCGAAGGTCTTAATTAGTGACCCGAGCTGGGAAAACCACCGTGCGCTATTTACCAATGCAGGTTTCACGGTTGAAACCTACGCCTACTACGACGCGGCCAAGCGCTCTGACGGCGGCATCAACTTTGCAGGCATGTTGTCGGACTTGAACAAAGCTGCCGTTGGCACGATCGTCCTCTTACACGCTTGCTGCCACAACCCAACTGGTTACGACATCACCGCTGTGCAGTGGGATGAGGTGATTGCCGTCATTAAGGCAAAAAACCTCACCGCCTATTTGGATATGGCGTACCAAGGCTTTGGCTACGGCATTGCCGAAGACGGCGCTGTAATTGCCAAGTTTGTCGCTGCGGGACTCGACTTTTTGGTCTCCACTAGCTTTAGCAAGAGCTTTAGTTTGTACGGCGAGCGTGTGGGTGCGCTGTCGGTGGTTTGCGCGAGCCGTGACGAAGCCACGCGCGTGCTGTCGCAACTCAAAATCGTCATTCGCACCAACTACTCCAACCCGCCCACGCATGGCGCGTCCGTATGTGCTGCCGTGCTCACAACGCCCACGCTGCGGGCCTTGTGGGAAGAAGAGCTGGCAGAGATGCGTGTTCGCATCAAAGCCATGCGTACTGGGCTTGTGGAAGGCCTCAAAGCCGCTGGCGTAAAGGAAGACATGAGCTTTATCACCCAGCAAATTGGCATGTTTAGCTACTCGGGTTTATCTAAAGACCAAATGACTCGCTTGCGCACAGAGTTCGGCATTTACGGAGTAGACACGGGTCGTTTGGCGATCTCGGCACTCAACACAAAAAACCTGGGTTATGTGTGCGAGTCGATTGCCAAAGTGATGGCTTAAAGATGATCCGCACCCGCATTGCGCCCTCACCCACTGGCTTTCTTCATCTAGGCACTGCCCGCACAGCCCTTTATTCATGGGCTTTTGCGAGGCACCACGCGGCACAGGATGGCAAGTTTGTACTGCGGATTGAAGACACCGACGTAGCACGTTCGACGCAAGATTCAGTCGATCAAATTCTGGCATCTATGAAGTGGCTAGGTCTCGATTACGACGAGGGTCCAATCTACCAAATGCAGCGCCTAGATCGCTACCAAGCCGTCATCGACCAATTAATTGCAAACGGTCAGGCATATCGTTGCTACAGCACACCCGCAGAGTTAGATGTGGTTCGAGAAGCCAAAAAAGCGCGCGGTGAAAAGCCGCTCTACGATAACCGCTGGCGACCCGAGGTAGGCAAAGTCTTGCCAGACGTGCCTCGCGGAGCAGACGGTAAGCCACTGCCTTTTGTTGTGCGCTTCAAAAATCCAGCCGATGGTGACGTGACTTGGAACGACCTCGTCAAAGGCGACATCACTATCAACAACCGCGAGATTGATGACCTCATCATTCAAAGAACGGATGGCATCCCGACCTACAACTTCGCCGTGGTGGTGGACGACTGGGATATGCAAATTAGTCACGTGTTTCGTGGCGACGAGCACATCAACAACACGCCTTGGCAAATCAATATCTTTAACGCGCTTGGCGCACCTCTGCCGCAGTTTGGACATTGCCCCGTGATCCTAGGCGACGACGGGCAAAAGCTATCGAAGCGGCGTGGCGCGGTCAGCGTAACGGCTTACGAAGACAACGGCTATTTGCCTGAAGCGATGCTCAACTATTTGGCTCGTTTGGGCTGGAGCCATGGTGATGAGGAGCTCTTTACTTCCGAACAAATGGTCAGTTGGTTTGACGGCTCGCACTTGTCTAAAAGCCCCGCACAGTGGGATCCTGCCAAACTCTTGTGGGTCAATGCGCAATACATGAAGCAAGCCGATAATGCACGGCTGGCGGGGCTTGTTACGGTGCAGCTCGCTAAAAGCAATATGCCCGTTCGTACTGAGCTTGTCGAAGTACAGCGACTAGAGGGCATCTGCGCACTCTTCAAGGATCGCTGCGAGACAACGGTACAGCTTGCCAATTGGGCATCCGTGTTTTATGCCGAACCCGATCGCAGTACGGATAGTTATAAAGCCGAATACGCACAGCACTTCACGCAAGCTGCAAAGCCTGCGGTTGCACTACTTGCAACCAAGCTGAAAGCCTTACCAGATATGGCTTGGGACAAAGCAGGCATTGCCTCTGCCATTAAAGAAACGCTTGCTGAGACGGGCTTAAAAATGCCGCAACTGGCAATGCCCGTGCGTGTGCTGGTTGCAGGCAAGGCGCAAACGCCAGCGGTGGATGCGATGCTGGCGCTGTTTGATAAAGAAACGGTGCTAGCTCGATTGCGCCAGTCTTAATTTCGCGCTATAATTTGAGGCTTGATTGAATAGAGCGGTAGAGTTGAGTGAGGCAGTGAATCGCGGGGGTATAGCTCAGTTGGTAGAGCGCTTGCATGGCATGCAAGAGGTCAGCGGTTCGATTCCGCTTACCTCCACCAGTCAATTCAATCAAAATGTTAGAAATTGCCTCAATTTTTGACCCTATCGTCTAGAGGCCTAGGACATCACCCTTTCACGGTGAGTACCGGGGTTCGAATCCCCGTAGGGTCGCCACTTCATTTGGAGCGGTAGTTCAGTTGGTTAGAATACCGGCCTGTCACGCCGGGGGTCGCGGGTTCGAGTCCCGTCCGCTCCGCCAACAATTATGAAGAAGCCTCTTAGATCGTATGATTTAAGAGGCTTTTTTATTTGAATTAGGAATCCACCATGTCACACCCCGAGCATCACCCAGACGGCAGCATCGACACCGCCATCATTGGGTCAGTCTTGCAAATCGCCATCAACCGCCCTGCCAAACGCAACGGCTTCACACCCAAAATGTTCCGCGAGCTGGGCGAGGCCTACACGCGCTTAGATGACGATCCCGCTTTGCGTGTCGGAGTCTTGTGTGCCCAAGGCGATCACTTCACAGCTGGGCTTGATTTGCCAACGATTGCACCACTCATGCAGCGCGGTGAAAAAGCTGTTCCGCTAGGCATGGTTGATCCACTCAATTTAGGCATGGAAGGCTACAGGCGCAGAACCAAACCCATGGTGGTCGCCGTCAAAGGCATCACCTATACGCTGGGGATTGAACTCATGCTGGCAGCGGATATCGTGATTGCAGCCAACGATTGCCGCTTCTCGCAACTAGAAGTCCAGCGCGGCATTATGGCCACGGGAGGCGCCACACTGCGCATGGCCGAGCGAGCAGGCGCTGGCAATGCGCTTTTGCATTTACTGACTGCCGATGTATTTGGTGCAGACGAAGCACTTAGGCTCAATTTTGTGCAAAAAGTCGTCCCGCCAGAAGCGCTGCTAGATGAAGCGATGCGCATCGCGGAATTGATTGCCGTGCAAGCGCCACTAGCAGTCATTGCGACTCGTCAAAACGTGCTCAAAGCTATTGAACATGGTCCTATCGTGGCAATGCAAGAGTTCGTCGCGGTGCAGCAGCAATTATCTAAATCCAAGGATGCTGCTGAGGGTGTCGCTTCGTTTATCGAGCGCAGGCCTGCACAATTTACGGGTGCGTGATTCTTAGATGAAAAAATCGGCAATATTTCTTGCCGTCATCGTTGACACAGCGAGCGCCGCCTGCGCTGTGACGCCCGCCACATGCGGTGTGAGGATAACGTTGTTCATCTTTAAGAGTGGGTGGTCTGGTTCAATCGGCTCATGCGAAAAAGTATCCAACCCAGCACCAGATAACCTCTTGTAAGCCCCATCCCGTAAGGCTTCCACCAATGCCGCTTCATCAACGATACCGCCACGTGCGGTGTTGATGAGCAAGCTGCCCTGCTTCATCAGTTGTAACTCGGCCCTGCCCACTAAGCCACGTGTTTGCTCGGTCAGTGGGCAATGCAAACTCAAAATGTCCACGCGCGTGAGTAATTTTTCAAAGTTAGGTTCAATTTCAAAATCGTCTGCCGCACTCGCTGGATTTGACAACCGATGAACCAGTACTTGCGCACCTAGCGCACGAGCAAGCTCTGCCGTGCGTTTGCCAATTGCGCCATAACCCACAATGCCAACGACCGAGCCTTTGAAATCACGCCCTTGGTAGCTTGCGCCTTCCCAACCACCTGCCCTCACCTTAGCATCTAGCCCCGTCAAATTGCGCGTCAGTGCCAGCATCATGGCGATGGCGTGCTCGGCCACCGCATCAGCATTGGCACCGCTAGCCACGCGCACCGCAATACCCAATTGCTTGACGGCATCCAAATCCACACTGTCCACGCCTGCACCGTTTTTTGCAATGAGCTTGAGGTGTCGGCTAGCCGCTAGAACCCTTGCTGTGATTGGCTTGGAGCCACGCAGCAAGATAGCATGAATGGGCTTGGCCTCTAGCTGTGCGATCAACGTCTCTTCGTTAATCGGCGAATCAGGCGTATCGGGCATAAAGATGACCTCAGCCCCCGCTTCACGCAAAATTAATTGCGCAGCAGGAACGAGATGCTCGGCGGTAACAAGAACAGTAAACGCACTCATCAAATGCGGACTCAATCAATCTTGATGTTTTCGTCTTTAACTAGCTTGCCGTATTTGCTACTTTCGCTTTGCGTGAAGTTGGCGAGCTCCTGCGGCGTGCCGGGAGCGGGACGCACAGCAGCTGCGTTTAGCTTATCGACGACATCTTGCGATTTAAGCGCGGCATTTAATGCGATGCTTAACTTGGCAACCACGGCTGGTGGCGTTTTGGCGGGTGCGTACAGCGCATACCACGCGTTGACTTCGTAGTTGGCAAAACCCAGTTCCGCAAAGGTTGGCACGTTTGGAAAATCAGCCAGCCGCGTGGGCGATGCCACTGCCAAGGCACGAACCTTGCCACCCTTAAGCTGCGGCACAGCGCTGGTGGTGGTATCAAAAATCATGTCGATGCGCCCTGCCATTAAGTCCAGCAAATGCGCCGTGCCGCCTTTGTACGGCACATGCGTCATTTGCACGTTGGCCGCGCGTTTGAACAACTCACCGCCAAAGTGCAGAGGCGAGCCATTGCCCGACGAGCCATAGGTCAAGATATTCGGCTGTTTTTTCGCGGCTTCAACCATCGATTTCAAGTCTTTGTATTTGGAGTCATTGCCCACAATCAGCACCATGGGTGCAAGGCCAATGAGTCCAATCGGCGCGAAGTCTTTCACTTCGTCATAGCCCGGTTTGGCGTACAGATGCGGACTAATGGCATGGCTCGCGAGCGACCCCAGCACCAGCGTATAGCCATCGGGCGCAGCCTTGGCTACAAACGCCGTGCCAATGGTCGTACCAGCGCCAGGCTTGTTGTCCACCACTACGGACTGCTTCAATTGCTCGGTAAGCTTTTGCCCGACCAAGCGACCCAGCACATCGTTAGCACCGCCTGCGGGATACGGCACGACCAACGTGATGGGGCGGCTAGGGTAGTCGCTTTGGGCAAAACTAGAAACTGAAACGCTAGCTGCAATCAATGCAGCAGACACAGCCAAGACAAATTTAGACATAAAAATCCTTATGAACGGTGGGTGAAAGCAGATTGAGATTGAGATTGCCGCAAACGTCCCACAATCCCTGTTGGGAAATAGTACACCGACAGCACGAATAAGAGCCCGAGCCAGAGCAGCCAACGATCGGGCGATAAAAGTTGACTGAGCAAAGGCAAGCTGGCTGTGGCTTCTGAGGCAATGCGGAGAAAATCTTGCAGATAACTTTGCGCCACCAAAAAGAGTACCGCGCCAATCACTGAGCCATACATCGTGCCCATGCCACCAATCACCACGATCAAGAGCACGTCCATCATCACCTCGAACGAGAGTGAGGTATCGGGCCCGTTGTAGCGCAACCATAGCGCCAACATCGCACCCGCTAGGCAAGCAAATAGCGCCGACAAAATACTGGAGATTGAGCGATACACCACCACGCGATAACCAATGGCTTCGGCTCTAAATTCGTTTTCTCGGATGGCTTGCAGCACACGGCCAAAGGGCGAATTGACGATGCGCAAGAGCGCCAAAAAGAGAGCTAGCGACACGGCAAAGAGCAAGTAATAGCAGAGGATGCGGTTTTCTATCGGCACGTTAAACGAGAGTCCATCCTCGCCACCCGTCCACTCGGAGAGCTGTGACGCGAGCGTAGCAAAAGCAGACGCCACGGCCAACGTCATCATGGCGAAAAAAATAGCTCTGACACGCAGCGAAAAAAGTCCAATCACAAGCGCCAACACAAAAGATAAAACCAGCGCTAAAGCCACGCCTAAAGCCAAACTCTGCCACGTAGCGCCCCACGCCGTGCTTGCCATTGCCACGCCATACGCGCCAATGCCAAAGAACATGGTATGGGCAAAACTGACGATGCCTGTGTAACCAAGCAGCAAATCAAAGCTGGCAACCAGCACAATAAAAATCAAAATTTTGGCAGCAACGTTCAGCGCTTTCACGCCTGGAATCACAAATGGCGCAAAAGCCAAGAGCACAAACATCGCGAGCAAAACCACTGCCAAAATTCGACTACGTGGTAGGTCATGGGAGAGTATGCGAGAGAGGAGTCGTGTCGTCATGATAGTCATCCGCCCTGTTATCGATTCACCACAGGATAAACACCTTGCGGCCGCCACAGTAGCACGGCGACCATCAGCAAGATGTTGGAAAACAGCGCTAACTTGGGTAGCAAAAATCCAACGTAATTGGCGACCAACCCAACCAAGAGCGCACCAATTAACGCGCCGCCCGTCGAACCCAATCCACCAATGATGATGACAATAAAGATGAGCACATTCACTTGTGCGCCTAGCTGCGTATCGACGATTTGCTGCGACAGCCCCCACATCACACCGCCTAGGCCCGCAAGCGCGCTACCAACTACAAACACACCGATAAATAAGCGCTTGATCGGGTAGCCCAGCGACTCCACCATTTCGCGGTCTTGCACGCCTGCGCGAATCAAAAGGCCAATCTTGGTGCGTGTTAGCGTCCAAGTCAAAACGGCAAAGACCAATGCCCCCACCAACACTGCGAGCACACGGTATTTTTCTAACGAAGCGTCGCCTAGTAAGAATGCGCCGCGTAGTGCTTCGGGCAATGGCAAGGCAATTTTGGCAGGCCCCCACATCACTTTGATGAGCTCCTCGCCCATGATCATGCCACCCACTGTAATCAAGATTTGCTTCAGATGCTGCCCATACACAGGGCGGATGATGAATCGCTCGAAAGCCAAGCCAAGCAGCCCTGCCACCATCATCGCGACAAGCATCGCGGGGAAGACAGCAACTAAATTTCGCCACAACTCTTGCGATCCCGTCCAGTCACTCATTGCGCCCAGCACCGACGTTGCTACAAACGCACCCAGCGTAATGAATACGCCGTGTCCAAAGTTCAAAACATCCATCAAACCAAACACCAGCGTGAGGCCAGATGCGATGATGAAAATGATGAGTCCCATCGCCAAACCTGCCACCGTCAGCGTGAGCCACGTGGAACTAGAGCCTATCAGTGGCAACGCGAGCAAGGCCAGCAAAGGCACAAGTAACAATGGTTTCCAGTCGAAGTCTAATTTCATAACGCCAAGCCTAGAAGTTTTTGTTGCAAGGCGGCATCCTCGGCCAGCACTTGCATAGTGCTGGCATGAATCACGCGTCCGTTGTCCATCACCGCCACCGAATCACCCAAACGCTTGGCAAAATGAATGTTTTGTTCGACCAGCAAAATTGTTGTCCCCGTGGCTTTGAGTTGCAAGAACGCATCAATCATGTTGTTGATGATGGCGGGCGCAAGGCCTTTGCTGGGTTCGTCCACGATTAGCAATTCACGCGGCTCAACGATGGCACGTGCGACCGCCAACATTTGCTTTTGTCCGCCCGAGAGTTTGCCCGCAGGTGCATTCCAAAACTTTTTAACCGCAGGGAAGATACCAAAAATCCACTCCAGCCGCGTGCTGTCCATCTGACTGGCGCGAGAGGCTTGCTTGGCAGCGAGCAGCATGTTTTCGCTTACCGTCAGGTCGGCAAAGATGCCCATGTTTTCAGGTACGTAACTTATTCCACCGTGATGGCCGGCTTTGGCAATCTCTGGTGTAGACCATGTCTGTATTGGCTTGCCATCGAATGTGACCGTGCCACTGGACGCTTGCCACAGTCCCATGATGGTTCGAAGCGTCGTCGTTTTACCCGCACCGTTGCGACCGAGCAAGAGCGTGAGTTCACCGCGCTTCACTGTCAAATCCACACCATGCAAGATGTGATAACTGCCAATGTGAGTGTGAACGCCTGAGAGTGTGAGTAGCTCTTGGCTCATGGTGGCCTGGCTCATGGCGCAACCTCTTTGGGCGCAATGCCTAAATACGCTTCTTGCACCACGGGCAAGGCAATCACCGTGTTTGGTTCTCCATCGGCCACCAGCTGTCCGTTGTGCAGCACGATGATGCGATCGGCCAGCTCGCGCACCACGTCCATCTTGTGCTCGACTAGCAAAATCGTTTTGCTTTTGTCTCGCTTCAATTGCCGAATCAAATCCAAAATGACGGGCGCTTCATCGGCGCTCATGCCCGCAGTAGGCTCGTCAAACATAAAGACCAATGGATCCAGCGCCATGAGCAAAGCCACTTCCAATTTGCGCTGATCGCCATGCGGGAGATTAGCGACCAGCTTATCTTGCTGCTCGCTCATGGCAACGGCTTCTAGCACTTCCATTGCTCGCATAGAGAGCGCCTTGTGGTCACTCCAAATCGACCACAAATTGAGTCCGCGCAAATGCTTGCCGCCCCTGGCTGCTTGCACGGCAAGCCTCACGTTCTCAAGCACCGATAGGTTGGGGAAAAGATTGGTGAGTTGAAACGCACGACCCAGCCCAGCGCGCGTTCGACTAGAGGCTGGCATGCCGCCTAGGCTTTGCTCATTCAGTAAAACATCGCCTTCTGTTGCTGCAATTTGCCCAGAAATTAAATTGAAGTACGTGGTCTTGCCTGCACCGTTAGGTCCCACGATGGCAGTCAGCGTACCTGCCGCAAAGGCACAGCTGACGTGGTCTACCGCCACGTGACCGCCAAAGCGGACGGTGAGATTTCGAGTCTCAAGCATTAACGCTTATTTCTAATCGGCACATTCATTTCTTCAGGCTTGATCTCACGCACCAGCTCTGGCACGCCCCACGCAAACGCTGGGTCGACCTTGATCTTGAAGTGGTACATGCTTTGCATGGCTTGGTGGTCTTCTTTGCGGAAGGTCATCTTGCCCTTGGGTGTATCAAAGCTCATGCCTTCCATGGCGGGAATGAGCGCAGTAGCCGTAGCATCGCCATTGGTTTTTTTGAGCGCCGTCACCACTGCCATCGCAGCTGAGAAGCCGCCTGCTGTAAAGAAATCGGGTGGCGATTTGAATTGGCTGTAATGGCGCGACACCAGCACTTCGTTCAAAGGATTTTTTGGCATGCCAAAGTAATAGTACGCCGCGCCTTCCATGCCAGGAAACTGCTTGTACGCCACCATCGCGGGCAAAATGTTGCCGCCTGTGGCAATCTCGATACCGTGGCGCTTGAGATCCATATCCGCAATCTTGAACGGATTGCCGCCCGCCCAAATGATGAAGATCACTTTGCGACCTGGCAGGCCTTTGAGCTTGTCAATCAAGCGCTGGCCGCCTGCAGTGAAGTCAGACGTTGCTGGTGGCAGATATTCCTCGTGTACCAGCTTGGCTTTTTTAATCGATTCGCGAAACGCCTTCACACCATCGCGCCCAAAGGCCGAGTCTTGCGCCATCGTGGCAATCGTGATGCCTGCTTTGTCTAAGGCAACGGCGTTAGAGATCGCATCTTGCGAGCTATTGCGCCCTGTGCGAAAAATGTATTTGTTCCACTTGTCACCCGTAATGGAGTCCGCCACCGCAGGCTCGACCAGCAAAATCTTTTTGTACTCTTCGGCAACAGGCAGCATAGCCAATGCAACTGGCGACGCTGTGGGGCCTACGGCAATATCCACCTTATCGTCCCCGTAAGCCGCAGCCAGCAAAGATTTGCCTTGATCAGGCTTGCCGCCGTCATCCTTTTCAATCACCACCAACTTTTTACCTGCCACCGTCATCGTGCCGCCTGTGGCGTAGTCAAGTCCCATCATGAAACCCGTTGCGGTTTGCTTGCCGTAGGCTTCTAGCGGTCCCGTCTTGCTATAGATATGCGCGATTTTGATATCTTTGCTTTGTGCGATGGCACTCAAAGCAGCACTCGTGCAAGCCACAGCCAGTATGGCCTGCGAGGCCATCACAACCAAACGACGAAGAGTAAATCGGTGAGTCATGAAAGGTCTCCTTAAGTGATGATAAAAATTCATTCTAGTGAGTCAGCACTGGCGCTTTGTCCAACAAGTCGCGCCGCGCCAAACTTGGGAACAGCTTTAGCCAACTCGCCACAATCAAAAGCGTTCCCACGCCGCCCAGCACGACTGCACCCACAGGGCCAAACCACGCGGCAGTTGCACCCGATTCAAATTCGCCCAGTTGATTCGACGCACCAATAAAAATGGAGTTGACCGCGCTGACGCGTCCACGCATGGCGTCGGGTGTTTCTAGCGCCACGAGTGACATCCGAATCACCACGCTGACCATATCGGCCATGCCTGAGATCATAAGTGCCACAAGTGAAATGACAAAGACGCTGGACAAGCCAAACACCACCATACACAAGCCATAAACCGCCACAGCATAAAGCAGTACCTTACCGACTTTGCGCGTCAGCGGCCAGCGGGTTAATGCCACAGACATGAGGAGCGCCCCCACCGCAGGCGCAGCGCGCAGCACACCCAGCCCGAGAGGGCCTACATGCAAGATATCTTTGGCGAAGATGGGCAAGAGTGCCACGGCACCGCCGAGTAATACCGCAAACAAATCGAGCGACACAGCGCCCAGCACGACCTTGTGCTGCCAAATAAACGACACGCCTGCAAACACGGTCTTCCACGTTTTAGGCTCGGCTGGATGCACTGTGCGCTGATGTTGCACGCCCAGTAGCAGCCCAGCAGCCAAAACGAACACAGCGCTGCTCGTGCCATACACTGCCGCAGCACCTGCAAAATAGATGAAGCCTCCGAGTGCAGGCCCTAAGATCACCGCCGCTTGCGTGCCCGCCGAGCTAAAAGCGGTCGCTCTTGGCAACAAAGAAATGGGCACGAGTTCTGGCATGAGCGATTGCTGCGCAGGACTTTGAAACGCGCGAATGGTGCCCAGCAAAACGGACACGCCAAGGAGCAACGCACGGCTTGTCCACTGCTCAAAGCTGGCAAATGCAAGTAGCGCAGCGACTAGCGCAAGTCCTACCGATGTGAGGGTAAAAATCAATCGCCGACTCATGCGATCTGCCAAATGCCCCGCAGGCAAAGTGAGCAGCAGGGCAGGCAAAAATTGATACAGCCCGACTAGCCCCAAATCCCAAGCCGAATCGGTCAGGCTGTACATCTCCCAGCCCACAGCCACCATCAGCATTTGGCTACCCGCATTGGTCGCCACACGCGCCGTCCAATAGCGCATGAAGCTGCGCTGTTTAAATAGGTCTGCGAGCTCTGTGCTCATTTCGCGGTTTAGCGCTTCATCCAACCAAGGCCATCGCTGGTGCCATTGACCACCGCACCCCTTGCAGGGCGGTACTCGCAGCCGACCCAACCATCCCAGCCCAGCTCGTCTAAGAGCGCAAAGATGTACTTGTAGTTAACCTCGCCCACGTCGGGCTCGTTGCGCGTGGGCACGCCCGCCATTTGGATGTGCCCGACCTTCCCCGTGGGTAGATATTGTTTAAGCTTCATTGCCAAATCACCCTCCACAATTTGGCAGTGATACAGATCGAATTGCACCTTGGCATTGGGCTCGCCCACATCCGCCAGCAAGTCGTGCGCATGGTCTTGGCGGTTCAAAAAGAAGCCTGGGTTGTCGCGTAAATTGAGTGGCTCAATCAAAATATCCACACCTTGCTTGGCAGCTTCTTTGGCGGCATAGCGGATGTTGGACACATACGTGCTGCGGACAGAGTCACGTGTGGCATCTTTAGGCAGCAAGCCTGCCACCACATGCACACGCGGGCATTGCAGAGCATCAGCGTACTCAAGCGCTGTCGCAATGCTTTGCTTGAACTCAGCCTCGCGCCCAGCCAAGCACGTGATGCCGCGCTCACCATTTGCCCAGTCCCCTGGCGGCGCATTAAATAGAGCTTGCTGCAAGCCACAGTCAGCAAGCCTTGCAGCCAATTCGCGCTTATCAAATTCGTACGGAAATAAAAATTCAACGCCCTTGAATCCGTCTTTCGCAGCAGCCGCGTAGCGGTCTAAAAATGGCATCTCTTGGTATAAAAATGAAAAATTAACAGCAAATTTTGGCATGAAAAATTTCCTATCTGTGTTTAAAAATTACCAACTAGCCGCAAAAACTTTTTTCAAATCCGCAATCTCTTCATCAGATAGCGATGCAGGTTTGGGGGTTGTCATCTGCCACAGCTTGGCGGTTTCTTCTAACTCTTCCAGTACCGCCATCGCCTCGGCCAGCGAGTCGTGCCAGACGT
>JANXRP010000004.1 GCA_025352965.1 Comamonadaceae bacterium | reverse complement strand
TCACCCAATAACTCACGCCCAGCGGAATGATGTCGTCGTTGAAGTCGTAGCTGGGGTTGTGCAACATGCAAGGCCCTGCGCCATGCCCCATGGCTCGGTGATCGCCTTCGCCGTTTGCAATAAACACATACGCACCAGGCTTGGCGAGCAGCATGTAGGAGAAGTCTTCCGCACCCATCGTCGGCTCTTGCGGTAGCACGTTATCCGCGCCTACCATGCCCCCCATCACCGCGCGGCAGAAGTTAGCCTCGGCTTCTGAATTAATAGTAGGCGGATAGTTGCGATCAAACTCAAAATCGCACGTTGCGCCGTAAGCCGCTGCCGTATTGTTGGCAACTTCTTTCATGCGACGTTCGATCATGTCGAGCACTTCAACCGTGAAGGTGCGCACGGTGCCTTGCAGTTCGCAGCTATCAGGGATGACGTTGGTGGCGCTGCCCGCATGAATCATGGTGACGCTAATCACGCCTGGGTCAATCGGTTTTTTATTGCGTGAAATAATGGTTTGGAACGCTGTCACCATCGCTGCCGCCACGGGCACGGGGTCGATGCTCTCATACGGTAGCGCGGCGTGTGATCCTTTGCCTTTGATGGTGATTTTGAATTCGTTGCTGGAGGCCATCACGGGGCCAGGACTCACCGCAAACGTGCCTGCTTTGCCGCCTGGCCAGTTGTGCATGCCAAACACCGCCTCAACTGGGAACTTGTCAAAGAGTCCGTCTTTCATCATTTCGCGAGCACCGCCGCCGCCTTCTTCGGCGGGTTGAAAGATGACGTACACCGTGCCGTCAAAATCGCGTGTTTTAGCCAAGTGCTGCGCTGCACCCAAGAGCATAGCCGTGTGGCCATCGTGCCCGCACGCGTGCATCTTGCCTGCGTTTTTGGATGCATGTGCAAATTGGTTGAACTCTTGCATGGGCAGCGCATCCATATCAGCCCTGAGGCCAATGGCTTTGCCGCTCTTATTGGTTTTGCCGACAATCGTGCCGACCACACCCGTGGTACCCATGCCTCGATGAACTGGGATGCCCCACTCGGTCAACTTGCCAGCCACGACATCGGCGGTGCGGTTTTCTTGAAAACACAACTCGGGGTTGGCGTGAATATCACGGCGGATGGCGGCGATCTCGGCTGCACCGCCTAAGGAAATAAGGGATGTAAAGGTTTTCATGTCAACATTGTGCCCGATTCTGCGTTATACGCATGTTGATAACAAATGTTCTCTTTTTTAAAGAATGGATGAAATAAATGAAAACTACTTTCGCAAGCACCTTTACCGTATTGGCCACTGTTAGTGCGCTGGTACTGACCGCCTGCGCGGCTACCAAACCAGCAGATCCAACGCCAACGGATGTGGTGGGTAGCATGAAAAGTGAGGATGCCAAATCGGCTGAATGCGTAACCGCATCTATCGTGGGTGGTCTATTGGGCAGCATGATTGCAGACGACAAAAATACCGCCAAAGGCGCGGCAGCAGGTGCAGGCATTGGCATGCTGGGCTGTGTGGCGGTAAAGGCCAATGCACGCAAAGAGCAAGCAGCACCCGCACCTGCGACAGCAGCTTCTGCCGCCAAGTAAGCAACGCCTAAAATTGGCGGCATGACTCCTACCCCTACACCCGCCCTCTCCTTTCAATCCGTTAGTAAAAGCTACGGCACAGACTCCAAAATTACCAATGCGCTGGATGGTGTCAATTTCGACATTGCCGAGGGCGAATTTTTTGGCTTGCTGGGTCCCAATGGTGCTGGCAAGACAACCCTCATTTCGGTATTGGCAGGTCTCACGAAAGCCACGTCTGGCAAGGTCTTGGTGCATGGTCACGACGTGCGTGCCGACTTTGCTGCGGCCCGCCGCATGATTGGCGTGGTGCCGCAAGAATTGGTATTCGATCCCTTTTTTACTGTGCGCGAAGCCTTGATGATCCAGTCAGGTTATTTCGGCATTAAAAAGAATGACGCATGGGTGGATGAACTACTTGAAAACCTTGGACTTACCGACAAAGCCAACGCCAATATGCGCCAGCTCTCTGGTGGCATGAAGCGTCGCGTGCTGGTGGGGCAAGCACTCGTTCATAAGCCGCCCGTCATCGTGCTGGACGAGCCAACTGCGGGGGTAGACGTAGAACTGCGCCAAACGCTCTGGGCATTTATTAGCAAGCTCAACAAGCAAGGACACACCGTTTTGCTGACGACGCATTATTTGGAAGAAGCCGAAGCACTGTGTGGCCGTATTGCGATGCTGCAGCAGGGGCGCGTGGTGGCACTCAATAGCACCAGCGAACTTTTAAAAGCTGCCGCATCCAACGTGCTGCGCTTCAAACTAGACGGCACGTTGCCAGAGCCGCTTGCTGCCAAGGCGCGCGTGGTGGGACGCATTGTGCAGCTGCCTGCCAACACGGCGGCGGAAGTGGAAACCTATTTGGCAGCGGTGCGCGAATCGGGCTTGATAGCCGAAGATGTAGAAGTGCGCAAAGCCGATTTAGAAGATGTCTTTTTAGACGTGATGAACAAAGCGAGGGAGTCCGTATGAACACCACCATGGCCCATACAACGAACGGCTGGCAAAGCCTGTTTTACAAAGAGATCTGGCGTTTTTGGAAAGTCTTTGGACAAACCGTCACTGCCCCAGTGCTAACTTCGGCAATGTATTTGCTGATCTTTAACCATGTGCTGGCCGATCATGTCAAGGTGTACGACACCGTCAGCTACACCGCTTTTTTAGTGCCTGGCTTGGTGATGATGAGCGTACTGCAAAACGCTTTTGCCAATAGCTCATCGTCGCTTGTGCAAAGCAAGATGATGGGCAATTTGGTATTTTTGCTCGTCACACCGCTCTCGCATTGGGATTGGTTTTTTGCCTATATTGGCGCGTCTATTGTGCGCGGCCTGTGCGTGGGCACGGGCGTGTTCATCGTGACGATTTGGTTTGCCGAACTCCACTTTGCAGCACCGCAGTGGATCGTATTATTCGCCATCATGGGCGCGGCCTTGCTGGGTTGCCTTGGTTTAATTGCAGGTCTTTGGGCCGACAAATTCGATCAGATGTCGGTGTTCCAAAACTACATCATCATGCCGCTGACTTTTTTATCTGGCGTGTTTTATTCCATCCATTCGCTACCGCCATTTTGGCAAAATCTCTCCCGCTTCAATCCGTTTTTCTACATGATTGATGGCTTCAGATACGGATTCTTTGGCAAAAGCGATATTGATCCTTGGATTAGCTTTGGCGTTGTGGCGACTGCGCTCGCCATCGTCGGCACCATCGCCGTTCACTTGCTACGCATCGGCTACAAAATTAGGCACTAAATCAAAAATGAATGCACAAGATATCGAACAACTCATCAAGAGCGGTCTTAGCTGCCAGCGTTGCGACGTGGATGGCGACGGCAGACACTGGAATGCCGTAATCGTCTCGGAAGCCTTTGCTGACAAGCGTTTGATCCAACGCCATCAAATGGTGTACGCCACTCTAGGCAGCAAGATGCACACGGATGAAATCCACGCGTTGTCGATGAAGACCCTCACGCCCGAAGAGGCTGCGAAATAAAACCACCCGTTAAATAGTGCGCATCGCCAAAAAAAGGCGTGGTGAGTACATCAAAGCTAATGCGCCCATAGCCCTTGTCTCCCCAGTCTGTACCCCAACTGTTTTTGAAATAGAACATTTGAGCTTGGCGGTCAAAGCCAGTGAAGGCCACCACGTGGGTATCTAATTTTTTCAATTCTTTTTCACTCTTATTTTGCAAGGCAAGTGGCACAGTCACTTCACCATTTCGCCATGCCTCATAACTACCCTCAGGGTCACAGATAACCGCTATCAAAGCCTGCTGTCGTTTCACCATGGTTTGCATCAACAAATTGACATATTGCGGAGCGCTTGCGTAATCTTTGCCGTAGTCAAGGTCTGCGCCGATACGATGAGAATCTGTCGCCTTGGTCAGGCGTAATTTTTGCGCTTCTTGGTAGAGTGCTGCTGGCGGATCATCACCAACAAAACAAGGCGTCAAATCTCGAAGCTCAGCGGTTTGTTTTTCGCATATCTGACCCTTGCCAAACAAATCACGGCGATAAGGCCACTGATCCTCTCGCACACAACCGGCTTCTTTTGCCGCATTGAGCACAACCCTGATATCGGTGACCTCAGTGGTCACGCGCTTTTGCTTGCGCCCAGCAGTGTGAATCAAAAACTCTTCTGACAACACCACTTCACGACCTAGGCGCTGGCGCAAGGTTGATTCTAAAATCGCGACCGTCGAAAAATAAGCACAAGTGTCACGGTTGCCTTGGTTTTTAACAGGTGTCATCAAGGGCGACAGATCTAGTCGATCTGGCAAACCCTTAGGGGTCGTGTTCTCGGAGGCTTTATGAAGTGTGGCTTGCGCAAGGGGAAAACCGGGCAGACTAGCTGCAGTGCTGAGTAGCAGTAAGCGACGTGAAATCATCATCAACCTTTCTCTGCGACATCCTTGGCCAATACTTGCGATATACGCCTACCATCCATTTGCGTCACCTCTAACTGCCAACTCTCGATGGCAACGCGCGAGCCTACCACGGGCAGCTCACCTAGCTCGCTCATCACGAGGCCACCCAGCGTGTTGTAGCGTTCATCGTCTTCATCAGGCAGGGCTTCAATTTCTAATTTATTTTTGAGTTCTTGAATCGAGAGTTGGCCGTCTAACAGCCACGAACCATCCAGCTGTTTGCTACTAGACGCCGCACCTTGGCTTGGCGTGTGCAGCTCGCCCGTAATGGCTTGCAGCAAATCTTGCGGCGTAATGAGTCCCTGCACTTCGCCATACTCGTCCACCACCAGCACCATACGCTCGGCTTTTTTCTTAAATTGATTGAGAAGCAGCATAGCGTTAAGCGTTTCAGGTACAAAGCTCACAGGCTGAATCAAGTCAAACCACTCTATTTGTTCGGCTTGCTGGCGCTGTAAGAGCTGACTCACACTCACAATGCCTAGCGTGCGCGACCAATCATCATCGCAAACGGGATACCACGAGTGCCCTGCTACGGCGGCCATACGCAGAGCGGTCTCTAAGGGCATATCCTTGGCAAGCCAAGCCACATCTGCCCTTGGGAGCATCAAGGAGGCGAGCGGTCTGCCGTCGAGTTCAAACACGTTTTGCACCAAGCTGTGCTCTTGCTCGTCAATCACGCCTGCATCTAAGCCTTCGTCCAAATTGGCGTTGATTTCTTCGCTGGTCACGGCACGCGTATTTTTGGTGTTGACACCCAAAAGCGCCAGCACAGCCGCTGTGGTTTTAGTGAGCAGCCACACAAAAGGCAAAGCAATGCGAGCGACCCACTGCATCGGGCGCGCCATCACCCGCGCCACAGCTTCTGGGTACAACTGCCCAATGCGCTTGGGCACAAGCTCGCCAAAAATGATGGTGATAAAGGTAATGACCGTCACCACCACACCCGTTGCTACATAGCTTGCAACCAAGGGCTTCATATGCAAAGTTTGCAGCCAGCTTGATAGCGAATCGCTAAATGCGGCCTCGCCCACAATGCCATTCAAAACGCCAATCGACGTGATGCCCACTTGCACACTAGACAAAAACCGTGTGGGCGTTGCCATAAGCGCGAGCGCGGCCCGTGACCCCGCGTCACCTGCCTCAGCACGCACTTCCAGCAGAACCTTGCGGCTCGCGGTCAGCGCCATCTCAGACATGGCAAATGCAGCGTTGAGCAGAATTAAAAACAGAATCAGTAGGACATCCATAAATTTAAAATCTAAAAATGGCACTTTACCTGATTGGCGACATCCAAGGCTGCAACGGCGCGTTCCAGCACTTACTTAGCAAGATTGATTTCTCGCCAAGCAGAGACACGCTCTACGTTTTGGGCGATATGGTTAATCGCGGCGAAGACTCTGCGGGCGTGCTCGATACGCTGAGGCGGTTTGGTGATGCCGCCAAGTGCGTGCTGGGCAATCACGACTTGCATCTGCTCGCTGTGGCGCATGGCATACGGCCTGCGCACAAGTCAGATACGCTAGAGGCCATACTGAATAAGGCTTCCACGAGTGCCGTTTTGGATTGGCTGCGACATCAAAAGCTGGCGATTTCACTCACACACAACCAAAGGCGCTGGCTGCTTGTCCATGCAGGCGTGCTACCAGAGTGGTCGGCAGATCAAACACTGGCGCTGGCTGGTGAAGTTGAAGCTGCGTTGCAGGCCGATGACTACGTGAGCTTTCTGCGTCAGATGTACGGCAATACCCCAAACCAATGGCGGGACGATTTGCAAGGCGCGGATAGATTACGTGTCATCGTGAACGCGCTCACCCGCTTGCGCTTTTGCGATCAGAACGGCGTGATGGAGTTCGCTACCAAAGAAGGGGTTGACTCGGCACCCAAAGGATTCATGGCGTGGTTTGATGTGCCAAATCGACAGACTGCCTTCGAGGACATATCTATCGCGTTTGGACATTGGTCAACACTGGGACTCTTATACCGCCCATCACTGCAAGCCCCATCTGTCTTGGGCTTGGACACGGGTTGCGTGTGGGGTGGGGAGCTGACTTGCTATTGCCTGAGTTCTGCCAAACTGGCAGCAATTTCTGCGCCCACCAGCACAATCAGCCATGCTAAATAAATCCAAATCAAGAGCACGGGCACGGTAGCAAACGCGCCGTAGATCATGGAGTACGCTGGCATTTTGAGCAGATAGATCGTGAGTCCTTTTTTGGCGAGTTCTAACAGCCCTGCTGCAAAAAATCCACCCAGTAAGGCGTGGCGTGGCATCACTCTTGCGTTTGGCACATAGCGATAGAGCGCCGAGAGGCCTGCCCACACCAGCACAAACTCAAGCGCGTTGTAGAACATCCGCACCGAGCTCACACCCACCAGCGACTCGGACCACATGGCGACCGTGGTGGTGAGCCACAAACTGGCGGCAAGCAGCATAGGGCCAAACCCGAGTAGCGCGGAGTAAACAGCAAGTCGCTTCCAGAGGGAGCGTCGCGCTTTCACGCGCCAGATGTTGTTGAGCGTGTGGTCGATAGTAAAGACGAGCACCAGCGTCGATGCCAGCAACAGTGCAAAGCCCGCAAAGCCCAGCCGATGTGCTTTGGTGGTGAATTGCGTCATAGAGCCTAGCACTTGCCTTGCAATCGCATCAGGCACAAGACTGTCGATCAGCCACTTTTGCAACACCTTTTGCAAGTCGGCAAATAACGGGTTGGTAGAAAAAATAGCCAACGCCACCGTCAAGAGCGGCACCACAGCCATGATGGTGGTGAAGGTAAGGCTGCTAGCAATAAGGCTGAGACGGTCGCCCGT
The DNA here is from genome assembly GCA_025352965.1 of Comamonadaceae bacterium. Lineage (GTDB taxonomy): Bacteria > Pseudomonadota > Gammaproteobacteria > Burkholderiales > Burkholderiaceae_C > JASGCK01. The sequence continues at coordinate 11,308 of JANXRP010000004.1, read as the reverse complement.
AAAGCGCTCCCACAAAGAGCGTGCGGCGCGTTTCCATTGCAGATTCAAAATTTCCATGCGGCTATCATGCCATGATGAAAAAGCTGCCCCTCATTCTGTTACTCGCCCTCATCGCCCTTTGCCTGCTGTGGGAGATTTTTTTAGCCCCATTACGCACGTCCGCTAGCGGCATGCCAAGCAGCGCATGGCTTGCGCTTAAGATCATCCCGCTAGCCCTTGCTGTACAAGGCTTTGCTAAAGACCACCTCTACACTTACAAGTGGATGAGCCTTGCCGTGTGGCTTTACTTCATCGAAGGCACGGTGCGTGGCTGGAGTGATAAAGGCCTTAGCAGCCAATTGGCGTGGGGTGAAGCGGTGCTCTGTGTGCTGCTGTTTGTTGTGCTCGTGATTCGGATTCGGCAGATTAGACCTGCTGCAATTGCTAAACTCTAGTCATGAATCAATACGAAACCTTTATGCGCCACGTGTACAACACGGGCGTGACTAAAACCGATCGCACAGGCACAGGAACCAAGAGCGTGTTTGGCTATCAAATGCGCTTCGATTTAAACGAGGGATTTCCACTCATTACCACCAAAAAATTGTTCACAAAAGCCATCATTTATGAACTGTTGTGGTTCCTCAAAGGGTCAAGCGACAACAACTGGCTCAAAGAGCGCGGCGTGACGATTTGGGACGAATGGGCGCATCCTGAAACAGGAGATTTGGGCCCTGTATACGGCGTGCAGTGGCGCTCATGGCCAACGCCTGATGGTGGGCATATTGACCAGATCACGGACGTGATCAATACGCTCAAAACCAATCCCGATTCGCGCCGCATGATTGTGAGTGCTTGGAACGTGGCGGATTTATCAAAAATGGCGCTCATGCCCTGTCATGCTTTCTTTCAGTTTTATGTTGCGCCACCCGCCGAGGCAGGCGGGCGTGGACAGCTGTCGTGCCAGCTCTATCAACGCAGCGCAGACATCTTTTTGGGCGTACCGTTCAATATTGCCAGCTATGCGCTGCTGACGCACATGGTGGCGCAGCAATGCAATTTAGATGTGGGCGATTTTGTGTGGACAGGTGGCGATTGCCACATCTATAGCAATCATCACGAGCAGGTTGAGCTGCAACTGTCGCGCATGCCGTTTGCGTATCCGAAACTGAATATCAAGCGTCACCCCACATCCATTTTTGACTATGAATTTGAGGACTTTGAGTTCCAAAACTACGAGCATCACGCGGCGATTAAAGCGCCCGTGGCTGTCTAGCCTTTACACCTACTAACCACACATCTAACACCTTAAAGGACATAACCATGCAAGGCGATCCACAAGTTATTGAGCATCTGCAAGCTCAACTTAAAAATGAGCTAACTGCTATTAATCAATACTTTTTGCATTACCGCATGTACAAACATTGGGGTCTGGATAAGCTGGCGAAGAAAGAATACGCCGAGTCGATTGGTGAGATGAAGCATGCTGACCAGTTGATGGATCGTATTTTTATGCTAGATGGACTTCCTAATTTGCAAGACCTAGGCAAGCTGATGATTGGCGAGACCGTTCCCGAAGCGCTCGGTTGCGACTTAAAAGCCGAAACTGGCGCCCAAGCCACCATTAAAGCTGGCATTGCGCACTGCGAATCCGTTCGTGATTTTGTATCGCGCGATATGCTGATGTCTATCTTGGATGACACCGAGGAGCACATTGATTTTTTAGAAACACAACTTGACCTGATAGGTCAAGTTGGATTACAAAACTACCTACAAACACAAATGGGCGATTTGGCTTAGAGCTCAAAGCGCCTCGCATCAAAACCAGCTTCGGCTGGTTTTTTATTTTTATGAATGATAATGATTCTCATTAATTTGATACAATTTGTTTTTAAAGAAAATTTATGCTGCAAACATTACTCATTGCTTTTCGTGAAGGTCTAGAGGCGTTTTTAGTTATCGCTATCGCCTTGCTGTACCTGCGCCGTACTGGGCGTATGCATTTGCAGCCTGCTGTTCACGCGGGTTTGGCCGTCGCCATTTCGTTATCCGTGCTTTTAGGCTATGTACTATCCCGTATCGGCGCGATGTCGCCCACGGCTGAGGGCGTCATGGCACTCTTAGCCGCTGCCGCCGTCATTTGGTGCGTGGTGCATATGCATAAAGCAGGCAAAACGATGGGGCGCGAAATCACCGCCAAGCTTGAGCAAGTTAGCGTCCTCGATGGCTCAAAAGCTTGGCTCGCCGTCTTTGGTTTCACTTTGTTTATGGTCGGACGCGAAGGGGTGGAAACCGCCACCATGATTGCATCGCTGGCCTCTAGCGCGGAGCTAAGTCATCTCGCGTGGGGTGGCCTGCTCGGTTTAGCTTTAGCAGCAAGCATTGCTTGGGCGTGGGTACGCTATGGGAAGTCAGTCGACTTAGGACGTTTCTTTCGTGTCACCGCATGGTTTTTAGGTGTTTTTGCCTTGCAACTGGTCGTCTATGCACTGCACGAATTTACTGAAGGCAATCTCATTCCAGGCATTGATAACGCTTGGTGGCATGCCCATACTGAAGACCTAGCAGAAGGCTTTACGGCGCAAATGATTTCACTCGCCTTGGTTCTCATTCCTACCATCTGGCTAGCTGCCGCACAGTGGCAAGAGCGAAAGGTCACGGCTCAATGATTATTTGTGTTTGCCGCAGAGTTTCTGATAAAGAAATTGTCAGACACGCCCATTTAGGCATGGGATTTGACGAAATTCAATTTGAATTAGGTGTTGCCACGCAATGTGGCAGATGCGAAGGCTGCGCACGCGATATGGTCAGCCAATGCCGATCAAGCCGACCTATCGCACATATCAAACTGAGTGCGCCAATCAGCCAAAAATAAGATTTCAGTTAGTTTTTTGATCATTTCTTTAAATACAAATGAGAATGATTCTTATTTGTGATAAAATCAAACCTTCAGCAAGCCCCATCACTCTTGAGTTCATTCTTGAGTCAAAGCCAGCCAACTATTGACTCCTACTGGACTTTCCCAATGACAGCTTTAAAAATATCCCACTTCAAACTAGCACCCATTGCGCTTTGCCTAGCGCAAACTGTTTGGGCGCAAACAGCGCCAGCGCCAAGCAACACACCTACGGTAACTCCTAGCGCAGCTACAACGCCCGCCACACTACGCGAAGTGAAAGTCGAATCCAGCGTTAGCAACGATAGCTTTGGCGGCAATGCTCTCTCAAACACACGCCTGCCCGCTGATTTAAAAGATTTACCGCAATCTGCCATTGTGGTCAACCAAGCACTCATGAAATCGCAAGGCGCAACGTCTTTGTCTTCTGCACTCAAAAATGTGCCAGGCCTCACTATTGCAGGTGCTGAAGGTGGTCAAATTGGCAACAACATTAATTTGAACGGATTTTCAGCACGCACCGATATTTTTTTAGATGGTGCGCGTGACCGTGGTCAGTACTACCGCGACACCTTTGCGTTAGACAGCATTGAGGTGCTAATGGGTCCCTCTTCCATGCTGTTTGGCCGCGGCTCAACTGGCGGTGTCATTAACCAAGTCACCAAATCACCCAAGCTCAAAGCAGCCAGTGAAGTACAGGCTTCCGTCAGCAGTAACGGTCTTGTTCGCACGCTACTCGATCACAACACCAAGCTATCGGACACTAGCGCTTTTAGGGTTGCCATGATGGGACAACAGGGCAACACGTCTGATCGCAACCACTCAGCCACCAAAGACTATGGCATTGCACCTTCGCTCAAATTGGGTATTGGCACACCGACTCAAATCACGTTTTCGGGTTTAATACAGCGCAATCAGGGGCAAACCGACTATGGCTTACCTAACCTGAATGGTGCGCCAGTGATAGTCGATCGTAAAACCTCTTATGCCATGAGTGACGACCGCACCATCTCCAACATTGGATCCATGGGTGCTGTCATTGAGCACAAAATAACACCTACGTCGTCAGTGCGTAATCAAACGCAATTCAACAAAGTCAAGACAGATGTGCGCGAAACATCGCCGCAAGGTATAGGCACACTTACTGGAGTTGGTGGCGCATTTGTGGCTCTTAGCACAGGCACAACCGCTATTCCCGTCGCCGCTAGCTCTTCGTTGCCTTACTCGCAGCTTTACGTGCGCAGACAAAGCAGGGATCGCGTGATTCAAGATCAATCTACCTACAACCTGACAGAGTTCACAACTCAGTTGCAAACAGGTGGCATCAAGCACGATGTGCTGGCTGGCTTTGAAGTCGGGCGCGAGTCTTACAACAACCAAGTGTCTTATCGCAATGGCTCGTGCAATGGTACAGCGCTTAACACAGCTGGTGCAACCACAGGTTATGTCGATTGCACCCCGTTATCGAATCCGTCGGATGCCGCCAATACGGTCGCCAGCACACTTGGTAATTTGCAAACAGGCAAAGCTGTGTCTACAGCTGTATTTGCCAACGACACATTAGAGCTTAGCCCTAAGGTCAAGTTGGTTGGGGGGTTGCGGCGTGATCGCTATGGGGCAAGCATCACCAACTCTATTTCATCAGCCACTGTGCTTGCGGCAACCGAGCAAACGGTCAATTTCACCAGCGTGCGCTCAGGGTTCATTTTTCAACCTACGTCCGCACAGACTTATTACCTCTCGGGTAGCACCTCGTTTAATCCGTCGCTAGAGCAGCTTGTCTCCACGACAGGTGGTACACAGCCTCTGCCACCTCAGCAGAACCGTGCCACAGAGCTTGGTGCAAAGTGGGATTTGCGCGGCGGTGATTTATCGCTGACAGCAGCGGCATTTAAAATCACACAGTACAACGCACGTGCGCAAGATGCCACCAATAGCGCTCTCTATACCGCCACAGGCACAGTGCAAGTGCAAGGTGCGCGTATGGGCATTGCGGGCAAGGTCTCAACTAAGTGGCAATGGTTTGGTGGTTATACGCGTTTGAACGCAAGCATCGTCGATGCCATTGCACCGCTGACTGCTGGCAAAATACCGGCTAATACTCCCAAAGATTCCCTCAGCTTATGGAGCACGTACAACCTCACCAAAGAATGGGAAGTCGGCGGCGGTGCAAGTTATATGTCGAGCCGTTTCATGAGTAACACCAACCTCACGCAAGTACCGTCGTATGTGCGCTGGGACTCGGTTGTGGCCTATCACCAGCCCAAATATGACGTGCGACTGAACATCTACAACCTTGCCAACAAGTATTACTACGACTCACTTGTCCCATCCGACGGCGGTCGTGCTGTACCAGGCGGTGCACGTTCTGCCACGATTTCGGTGGCGTACCGCTTCTAAACACCCGAACACTCATGCTGATTTGCCTCCCTCAAGTTTTAACAGTTGCTGAAGTTAAGCAAGTACGTACGCTGCTAGACGCGGCGGGCGATGCGTGGGTCGATGGTCGCGTGACCGCAGGACATCAGGGCGCGGCGGTGAAAGCCAATCAACAAATCAATGAGCAATCTGAGGTTGCGCATGAGTGTCAGCGAATTATTGCGTCTGCGCTTGAGCGCAGTCCTTTGTTTATAAGTAGCGCCCTACCGAACAAACTATATCCACCCATGTTTAACCGTTACAGCGAAGGCATGGGTTTTGGCCTTCATGTGGATGGCGGAGTGAGATTACATCCGTACACGGGCGATAAATTTCGTACCGATTTGTCGGCCACGCTATTTTTGACCGAACCCGAAAGTTATGACGGCGGCGTATTGCAAATGGAAGACACCTACGGCATGCACAGCGCAAAACTCGCAGCAGGCGATATGGTGCTCTACCCATCAACGAGTCTTCATCAGGTGACGCCCGTCACACGCGGTGTCCGTTTGGCGAGCTTCATGTGGGTACAAAGTTTGGTAAGGGACGATGCCGACCGCGCCCTCTTATTCGATTTAGACAACGCCATCCAACGCCTCAACCAAGAGGGTGCCGACGAAGCCGCAAGGCGCACGTTGACGGGCACTTACCACAACCTGCTTCGCAAATGGAGTGACACTTGAAAAGTCTATGAACTATCAAAAATTTATTTACTGGCTTCGTACAAGCCACGGCTGGATTGGCTTGTGGGGCGCTGTACTCGGTTTGTTATTTGGCTTTAGCGGCATTTGGCTCAATCACCGTAGCGTACTAAAGCTACCGACCGCGCAGGTGCGCAATAACGCGCAAGTGGCGTTGCCTGATCCTGTCCCCGCGAGTGCGCAAGAGATGAGTGCTTGGCTGCAAAAAACATTAGCACAAAGCGCACCCGCCAACTCTGTACGAGTCGAAAAAGAAAAACCTTTGCCATGGGGCGAACGCGCCATGCAACCTGAGCGTTGGGTCTTTAATTTTGGCGGTCCAGACACCCTGATTCAAGCCGATTACTGGCGCGGCAATCGTTCGGTCGGCGTAACAACGACTGCCAACGGTGCCATCGCGACGCTCACTAATTTGCACAAAGGCACAGGCATGACTGTGCCGTGGATTTTGCTAGTGGATACCTTAGCTGGCAGCATGATTTTTTTATCGATTTCTGGCGTGCTGCTATGGGTACAGACCAATCGCAGACGGGCTATTGGCGCATCCATCTTTACCGTCTCCAGTAGCTTGGCCTTGGTGTTTGCATATTTGCGTTTGACATGAAACTGAGTCGTAACGTCATCATTGCCGCAGCGTTACTGCTGCTTCATGTGGGCTTGATTGCCGCGCTACAGAGCGGCTTACTCGTGCGCGCAGCTGACATCATCATTCCCGCCGAAGTGTTGATGACGCTGCCTGAACCTCTGGCAGTTCAAAAAAAACTTGTTAAAGCGCCTGTACCCACGCCACCGCAACCTGCACCCAAGCTGCAGGCCATAGTGGACAAGACGCCCCCTGCACCCAGCGCCCCTACGGGCATCGTTGCCCCGCCCGCACCCGTGCCAGCGCCTGCAACACCTGTAGCTGCTACGGCACCCGTAGCAGCTGTGGCAGCCGCCCCCATAACGGCCGCAGCAGCGCAACCAGTCGTTCAATTGCCCTCTAGCGACGCCGACTACTTACAAAACCCCAAACCCGCCTATCCAGCCATGAGTCGGCGCTTAAACGAACAAGGGCGCACCACGATCAAAGTATTGATTGGTATTGATGGCTTACCTAAGCAAGCAGACATCGCCAAATCCAGCGGTTTTGACAGGCTTGATCAAGCAGCACTTAGCACCGTCATGCGCTGGCGTTTTGTACCTGGCAAGCGGAGTGGCGTGCCAGAAGCCATGTGGTTTAACGTCCCCTTCAACTGGGTACTTGGTTAATTATTTTTCGATTTTTTTATAGCGGAGCCCCTATTTATGAACACCCAATTCGGCCTTGCCAACGTCTGGAGCCAAGGCGATATCGTCACCAAAACAGTAGCCTTACTACTTTTCATCATGTCGCTTGCATCTTGGATGGTCATTGTTATCAAAACATTAGATGTCGTTAAATACAAACGCATTGCAAAAGCAGCGGAAGACTTCTGGCATAGCGAAGACTTGGCGGCGGGTTTGACAAAATTAGGCAGCGACCCCAGCAATCCTTTTAGACAATTGGCCTTAGAAGGACGTGAAGCCACACTGCACCATCGCAACACAAAGGCGCATTTGCATGACACGTTAGATGTCAGCGACTGGGTCACGCGTACCCTACGAAATGCTATTGACGAGTTCACCTCCAAGCTGCAATCAGGCATGGCCATTTTGGCGTCAGTTGGCTCAACTGCGCCGTTTGTTGGCTTGTTTGGCACAGTCTGGGGCATCTATCACGCACTACTCTCCATTGGCGCGGCAGGTCAAGCCACAATTGATAAGGTGGCAGGGCCGATTGGCGAGTCGCTCATCATGACGGCGTTGGGATTAGCCGTTGCCATTCCTGCGGTACTGGGCTACAACGCTTTGGTGCGTGGCAACAAGGGTGTATTGCAAAAACTCAATCGCTTTGCACACGACTTGCACGCGTACTTCGTGACGGGCACGCGCATTGCTCAAGCAACGCACTAGCCAAAAACAAAAATAAACTGAGAAACACTATGTCCTTTGGAACACAAGACGATAGCGACGATGTGATGAACGAAATCAATATGACCCCCATGGTAGACATCATGCTGGTGCTTTTGATTATTTTTATCATCACCATCCCCGTGATGAAGCATTCGGTCAACGTGGATTTGCCACGCGCGACCAATGAAGCGCAAAACATCAAGCCCGAAACACTGCGCCTTAGCGTGGATGCGCAAGGCGCTTACTTTTTAAACGACGTGGCCATCACAGATACAGATTTACCGATTCAACTCAAAACCGCCTCTACGCAAAACCCACAGCCTGAATTACATATTCGCGGCGATAAAAACGTTCGCTATGAACGTGTCGCACAAGCTATGGCAGCGGCGCAGCAAGCTGGGCTTCGAAAAATCGGTTTTATTACCGAGCCTAAAAACTAAAACTGTCCATGTCGCTGACCCCACCATTCTTGCCCGCCGTGAATGACACGCCAAGTGCGACTTCAATCCTGAATAGTGTAGATATTTTGCGTGGGCGAAAAGTGGTGTCCATCAACCACAACGGCATCATCTATCGCTTGCAAATCACACAGGCGGGGAAACTTATTTTGACTAAATAAGTTACTTAAATCCCACGCGGTCTAGCCTCTGCTGTACCTTAACTTGTCAGGCTAATTCCCGTGATCTTACTCAGCCGCAGCCTCAGCAGACACGATAATTGGACGCATGGATATCAACTTGATTTGGGCACAAGCCCACAACCGCGTCATCGGCATGAATGGCACGATGCCTTGGCATTTGCCCGAGGATTTGGCACACCTCAAGCGCGCGACATTGGGCGCCACCGTCATCATGGGTCGCAAGACGTGGGAGTCCATTCCACCTAAATTCCGCCCTCTGCCTGGCCGAATAAACATTGTGATTTCTCGCCAAGTCGATTTTCTTGCAAGCCAAGTGGGGATTGACTTGCAGACCGTCGCTTCGCTAGAGGACGCACTGGATATGGCCTCCCAGCACTCTGATGTATGGGTGATTGGTGGCGCGCAAATTTATGCACAGGCGCTGCCACTTGCCAACAAAATCATCGTCACCGAGATTGATGCCGAATTTGCAGGTGATGCGTATGCACCAGCTCTGGATGCCACTTGGGTAGAGGAAAAGCGAGAAGCTCACACGACCGCAAACGGGCTACGATACGCCTTCGTTACTTACTTTAGGAATTAAATATGTCAGCAGACGGATTTCACGTTCATGGCCCGCACGATCACGCGATTGAGCATGCCACACAAGGGGGGCATGGCGATCATGGCTTGGAGGATCAAGGTGGCGTATCAACTAACCGAGTCGCCATGTTTACAGCGGTGGTGGCAACCGTAGGCGCTATCTTTGCCTACATGGGCGGTGCAACTCAAGCTAATGCAGGTCTTGCCAAAGCCAACGCGTCAAACCAATGGAATTACTTCCAAGCCAAAAGTACCAAGCAGTCGCTTGCCGAGCTGTCACGCGACCTTGCGCCCGAGGATAAAAAAGCAAAATACCAAGAAAAAATTGAGCGCTACGAGAGCGAGAAAAAAGGGATTCAAAAAGAAGCTGAAACAGCAGACAAAGAGTCTGCCGAGCAAATGCACCAGCACCACCGATGGGCGCAGGCCACTACGGTTTTACAAGTCTCTATTGCTTTTGCGGCAATTGCCCTACTGACTCGCCGCAAGTGGCTGGAACGAGCCATGTACGGCGTGGCGTTTGCTGGTGTGGTGATTGGCGCGCTGGCAGCTGCGCATATTTAAACCATGCAATTTGCCACTTGGAACGTCAACTCTCTGACCGTGCGTTTGCCGCAAGTCATTGAGTGGTTGGCTGCCAATCCTGTAGACGTGCTGGGCTTGCAAGAGCTCAAAATGTCTGACGACAAGTTCCCTGTGGAGGCCTTTGCAAACGCGGGCTACCAAGCATCTTTCTTTGGGCAAAAAACCTACAACGGTGTCGCTTTACTCACCCAGTCGGATGCAACTGACGTAGTCAAAAACATCCCTAACTTTGCAGATGAACAATCGCGAGTGATTGCTGCAACGGTGCCATCCAACATGGGGGATATCCGCGTGGTGAACGGTTACTTCGTTAACGGTCACGCGCCAGGCACGGATAAGTTTGAGTACAAAATGAGCTGGTTACGCGGTATGCGTGACTACTTGCGTAGCGAACTAGAGGCAAATCCACGTTTGGTGGTCATGGGGGACTTCAACATCACGTTTGACGATGCGGATAGTTGGGATCCGACAGGTTTGCGTGAAACGATCCATCACACCACAGAAGAACGCGATCACCTCAAAGCCTTACTGGCATTGGGCTTTGTTGATGCACACCGCGTGTGCCATCCTGATCTCGCCATAGAAAAAAAAGACAAGCTCTTTAGCTGGTGGGATTACCGTGATTTTGGATTCAAACGCAATCGCGGTTTGCGCATCGACTATGTGCTGGCAAGTGATGCGCTAAAAGCCCGCGTTGCTTCATGCGTCATTGACAAAGCGCCGCGCAAAAACGAACGCCCTAGCGACCACACACCTGTGGTGATGGAACTCCAGCTGTGAGCGATGCCGCACGCGCGTATGCGGACGCGGGTGCGGCTCACATTGCCGCAGGCAACTATGCGGCTGCGCAAGAGTCATATCAACAAGCGCTGTTGCTCAATGCCGATGCACCTATCTTGCATTACGGGCATGGGCTGGCGCTTCAAAAGTCTAGGCAATATGAAGCCGCTATTGCGGCTTATGACAAGGTCATTGCGCTCTATCCCACCATGGCCTATGCACATCTTGCCAAGGCGCACTGTGCGCTGATTTTGGGTGATTTCGCACGTGGTTGGCCCGCATACGAGTGGCGCATTCAATTTGACGAAACACCGCCGAATCCTTATTACAAATTCTCACCACCAACGTGGACTCTAGAGACGATAAAAGGCAAACACGTCTTGCTTTGGTCTGAGCAAGGCTTTGGTGACATGTTGCAATTTTGCCGTTATCTTCCCGTCATTGCTCAAAGCGCAGCGAGGATTCATTGGGTGGTTCACCCCTTATTACGTCGGCTCTTTGAAAAATCCTTTGCGCTGCCCAATGTCGTCATGACCTCCACAACCAACCCCGTGCCAGCGCATGATGTGCACTGCTCGGTCATGTCACTGCCCTTGATGTGCGGTACCGATACACTAGAAAAAATTCCGTCAGAGCCCTATCTTGTGGCTGATCCAGCGGATGTAGAAGTCTGGCGAAAGAAAATAGCCGTTCTGCCAGCATGTCGCCTGCGTGTGGGCTTGGTGTGGTCAGGTAGTCGTCCACAAAACAACC
>JANXRP010000042.1 GCA_025352965.1 Comamonadaceae bacterium | reverse complement strand
TGGGCAATGGCTCAGACGAATTGATTTCGCTTTTAGCGATGGCGTGCCTCACCGCCAAGGACAAACCGAACAACAAAATCTTGGCGCCACTGCCAGGCTTTGTGATGTACGAAATGAGTGCGCAGCTACAAGGGCTGGACTTTGTGGGCGTTCCTTTGACGCAAGATTTTGAGCTTGACGAAGCCGCGATGCTGACTGCCATTGCATTGCACAAACCCGCCATCACCTACATTGCGTACCCCAATAATCCGACTGCTAATTTATGGGATGCAAGTGCTATCAAAAAAATCATCACAGCGTGCAGCGCGTATGCTGGTTTAGTGGTGATTGACGAGGCTTATCAGCCGTTTTCGAGTCTTACGTGGCTAAACGAAATCAGGGCTAATCCGAATGCAAACGCCAACGTGCTACTCATGCGCACGCTCTCCAAATTTGGTCTAGCTGGCGCACGGCTTGGCTACATGCTGGGCAGCAAAACCTTGATTGACCAAATCGACAAGCTGCGTCCGCCCTATAACGTGAGCAGCTTAAATGCCGAGATTGGCATCTTTGCACTCGCGCACAAAGATGTATTTGCCAAGCAAGCCACCATCATTTGCTCTGAGCGCGAGCGTCTACTCAAAGGGCTTGCGGCGCTATCGGGTGTGAAGCCCTACAAGAGCGATGCCAACATGATCCTTGTACGCTTCCCAGACGCAGACACTACTTTTGCCATGCTCAAATCCAAGGGCATTTTGGTCAAGAACGTCTCTAAAATGCATCCATTACTCGCCAATTGTTTGCGATTAACCGTTGGCACTCCTGAAGAAAATAATTTACTACTGAAAGAATTAGGATCTGACCCCAGTTAATTAGGGTCAGATCCTCATTAAATTTATGACTACATCACGCACAGCTACTGTCAGCCGCAACACAGCGGAAACTCAAATCACCGTCAGTGTCAACCTAGACGGCACGGGCGCAGCCAGCTTCAACACGGGCATTGGCTTTTTTGACCACATGCTCGATCAAATTGCGCGTCACGGCTTAATTGACTTAGACATCCAAGCCAAGGGCGATTTGCACATCGACGGCCACCACACCGTGGAAGACGTGGGCATTACGCTAGGGCAAGCCGTGGCCAAAGCCGTGGGCGACAAGACAGGCATCCGCCGCTATGGTCACGCCTATGTACCGCTGGACGAAGCGCTAAGCCGTGTGGTGATTGACTTCTCGGGTCGCCCTGGCTTGGTGATGAACGTGCCGTTTAAATCAGGCTCTATTGGCGCGTTTGACTCGCAGCTTGCGCACGAATTTTTCCAAGGCTTTTGCAATCACGCCTTTGTGACGCTGCACATTGACAACCTCAAAGGTGAAAACGCGCATCATCAGTGTGAGACTGTGTTCAAAGCCTTTGCTCGTGCGCTGCGTATGGCGCTGGAGCTTGATCCGAGGTCAAGTGGCGTGATTCCATCGACCAAGGGATCGCTGTAATCAGCGGAATGAGCCATGAGTAAAACAGTCGCCGTGGTGGATTACGGCATGGGCAATTTGCGCTCGGTATCGCAGGCGGTCAAGGCTGCAGCAGATGGCTCAGGCTTTGAGGTCGTGATTACCCAAAGCCCAGAGCTGGTAAGGGCTGCCGAGCGTATCGTGCTGCCAGGTCAAGGCGCGATGCGGGACTGCATGGGTGAACTTAAGGCGTCTGGGCTCATGGAGTCCTTGCTTGAAGCCGCAAAAAGTAAGCCGCTCTTTGGCGTATGTGTGGGTATGCAAATGTTGCTCGACCACAGCGCTGAAGGTGACTCTGCCGCAGGCACGGCATCACTTGGGCTCATCGCTGGTGAAGTAGTGAAATTTGATTTGACGGCGCAAACACAAACTGACGGCTCACGCTTTAAAGTTCCGCAAATGGGCTGGAATCGCGTCATACAAACTCAGCATGGCGGCGCTGTGCATCCTGTGTGGGCTGGCGTTCCCGACCAGAGTTATTTTTATTTTGTGCATAGTTTTTATGCTAAACCAATTGACAAGCAGAACATCGCAGGCGAGACTGACTATGGTTCTGTGTTCGCCTCCGCTATTGCCAAAGACAATCTATTTGCGACACAATTCCATCCAGAGAAAAGCGCGGCGCAAGGCCTCGCACTTTATCGTAATTTTTTAAACTGGAAACCCTAAGTTTCATTTCCACTCATCATGATTTTGATCCCCGCTATCGACCTCAAAGACGGTCACTGCGTTCGCCTCAAACAAGGCGACATGAACCAATCCACCACGTTTGGCGAAGACCCAGCCGTGATGGCCAAAAGCTGGCTGGATAAGGGGGCGCGGCGTTTGCACCTTGTTGATTTAAATGGCGCATTTGCTGGCAAGCCACAAAATTTTTCCGCTGTCAAAGCTATTTTGCAAGCCGTTGGCGACGATATCCCTGTGCAATTGGGCGGCGGCATTCGTGACATGGACACGATTGAAAAATACATTGACGCAGGCATGCGCTACATCATCATTGGCACGGCAGCGGTCAAAAACCCTGGCTTTCTTAAAGAGGCCTGCATTGCATTTGGTGGTCATATCATCGTGGGCTTAGATGCGAAAGACGGCAAGGTCGCCACCGATGGTTGGAGCAAATTATCTGGGCACGAAGTCATCGACCTTGGCAAAAAATTTGAAGACTACGGCGTAGAGTCCATCATCTATACCGACATTGGACGCGACGGGATGCTCTCCGGTATCAACATCGAGGCCACCGTCAAGCTCGCGCAGGCGCTCACTATCCCCGTAATTGCCTCAGGCGGCTTGGCTGGCATGAAAGACATTGACGCGCTTTGCGCTGCGCACAATGACGACAACGATGCCGCTATTCAAGGCGTGATTTGCGGTCGTGCGATTTACTCAGGTGATCTTGATTTTGCGGCAGCGCAAAAACGTGCTGATTCGCTGACGGCTTAATTCGGCAATAAATATCGCTTGCTAATCGGTTTTAAGTTGGCATCTAACTCATAAACCAGTGGATTGCCGTTCGGGATGTTCACACCGACGATGTCGTTGTCCGACACGTTGTCCAGATATTTAACTAGCGCACGAATAGAGTTGCCATGCGCTGCAATCACCACGCGCTTGCCTACTTTGATAGCGGGGGCGATGGACTCTTCCCACAGCGGCATGACGCGATCAACGGTGTCTTTTAGGCACTCGGTCAACGGAATTTGCTCGGCTTTTAGTTTTGCGTACCGAATATCGCCGCGCTCGCTACGTGGATCACTCGCATCCAACACAGGCGGCGGCGTGTCGTAGCTTCTGCGCCAAACCATCACTTGCTCATCGCCATATTTTTTAGCCGTCTCCGCTTTGTTGAGGCCTTGCAAACCGCCGTAGTGGCGCTCGTTGAGTCGCCAGCTGTGCACCATCGGCAGCCAGGTTCTGTCCATTTCGTCTAAGCAGTGCCACAAAGTGCGAATCGCACGTTTTAGGACGCTGGTGTAAGTCACGTCAAAGTCAAAACCCTCGGCTTTGAGGACGCGGCCAGCGGCTTTGGCTTGCTCCAAACCCAACGGGGTGAGGTCAACATCCGTCCAGCCCGTAAAGCGGTTCTCTAAATTCCAAGTGGACTCGCCGTGGCGAATTAAAACGAGTTTGTACATAATCGAGATTCAAAATAAAAATGTCTGCGGATATTTCGCCCGCCAATTTTAGATGCCTGCCAAAACCATCACACGCCAAGCCCCCGCCAAACTAAATCTGTTTTTGCACATCAATGGCAGACGCGCGGATGGCTATCACCTGCTGCAATCGGTGTTTATGCGCATCGACTGCTGCGACACGCTGCACTTTGAGCTCACCACAAATGGACAGATCACACGCACGGACATCAGCAATGACACAGGCAAACCATTACCCGAGATTGACCTTTCCATCCGCGCGGCAAAGGCTTTGCAGACCCGGACGGGCATGGTCAGCGGAGCGCATATCACGTTAGAAAAACGCATTCCGTCCGAAGCGGGCATGGGTGGTGGCTCCTCTGACGCGGCAACCACGCTACTGGCTTTGAACGAACTCTGGCAAACGGGGCTCTCGCTCGACCAATTAGCGGCCATTGGCGTGACTTTGGGCGCCGATGTACCCTTCTTTTTATATGAGCAGGATGCTTGGGTTGAGGGCATTGGGGAGAAAATCAGCCCAATTGACCTTTCAAAACTACCGATACCAGCTCGGTTTTTGGTCGTTAAGCCACCCAGCGGCCTCTCTACGCCTGATGTTTTTACCTCCCCCAGCTTGGTTAGAAACACAAAAACTGCTACAATCGAAGGCTTTGCTGCATGGACTGAATTAAACGCCTCGCAGCAGTATGTAGAGCCATTTGGTTGCAATGATTTGCAGCCCGTTGCCTTGCAAATATGTCCTGATATCGCGAAAGCGCTAGAGTGGTTGAAAGCCCAGGGACTCGTTGGCAGGATGACAGGGTCAGGAAGCGCGGTTTTTGCGCCCATTCCAGACTTTTTTGACTTGAGTACTGCGCCCAGCTTACCTGCTGGCTGGTTTTGTAGGATTTGCAGCAGAATTACACCGTAGGGGTGTCGCCAAGTTGGTTAAGGCACTGGATTTTGATTCCAGCACTCGAAGGTTCGAATCCTTCCACCCCTGCCAAATTTTTTTGTTGCTCACTGCCATGTCAAGCCATCATCCAGATTTTTTGGTTTTTACGGGTAACGCCAACCCCGAACTCGCCGCCGAAGTTGCCCAGTGCCTTGGCACCAAGCTAGGCGCGGCTGATGTGGGTCGCTTCTCGGACGGTGAAGTCACAGTAGAGATCAAGCAAAACGTTCGCGCCCGCGATGTGTTTGTCGTGCAATCGACCTGCGCGCCTACCAACGAAAACGTGATGGAACTGCTCATCATGGTGGACGCGCTCAAGCGCTCATCGGCTGAGCGCATCACCGCCATCATTCCTTACTTTGGCTATGCACGCCAAGATCGCCGTCCACGCTCAAGCCGCGTGCCAATCTCGGCCAAAGTGATTGCCAATTTGCTAGAAACCGTTGGTGTTGATCACGTGCTGACCATGGACTTGCATGCAGATCAGATTCAAGGCTTTTTTGATATTTCCGTTGACAACATCTATGCATCACCTGTTTTGCTGGCTGACCTTCGTGCCAAGAATTACCAAGACCTGATCGTGGTGTCCCCTGATGTAGGCGGTGTGGTTCGTGCTCGTGCCTTGGCTAAGCAGCTCAATTGCGATCTAGCCATCATCGACAAGCGTCGCCCTAAAGCGAATGTCTCTGAAGTCATGCACGTCATTGGCGAAATCGAAGGCCGCAACTGCGTCATCATGGACGACATGATTGATACGGCTGGCACGCTGGTTAAAGCGGCTGAAGTGCTGAAAGAGCGCGGCGCCAAAAAAGTTTATGCGTATTGCACACACCCGATTTTTTCGGGCCCTGCGATTGAGCGTATCACCAATGGTGATGCACTCGACGAGGTGGTTGTGACCAATACGATTCCGTTATCTGCAGCCGCGAAAGCCTGCAAAAAAATTCGACAAGTCTCTGTCGCCCCGCTGATGGCCGAAACCATCCAGCGCATGGCCAAAGGCGAGTCGGTCATGAGTTTGTTTTCGGAGCAAGACGCGCCCACGCTTTTTTAAGCGTCGGCATTTTTTGAGCCTAGAACTAGACAAGCAAAATCACACTGGTCGCGGTGGATTTTGCGTATTCAGCCTTAATTGGTTTAACCTTAACTTTTTGAAAAGAAGAACATTATGAAATTTACCGCTTTTGAGCGCGCCAAGCAGGGCACGGGTGCGAGCCGCCGTCTCCGCATTACGGGTCGCACACCCGCTATTGTTTACGGTGGCGAGGCAGCCCCTCTCCAAGTCGAGCTTGACCACAACGATTTATGGCACGCCCTCAAAAAAGAAGCTTTCCATGCTTCGATTTTGGACATGGAGCTAAACGGCACAACCAGCAAAGTGCTCTTGCGCAATGTGCAGATGCACCCGTTTCGCCAATTGGTTCTTCACCTTGATTTCCAACGTGTTGAAGCTGGCACCAAACTCAAAATGAAAGTGCCATTGCACTTCTCGGGTCAAGAGACATCGCCTGCGTTCAAGACCGACAACTGCTTGATTACACACGTGATTAACGAGCTGCAAATCACTTGCTCACCAGCTGATTTGCCAGAGTTCATCGCCGTTGATTTGAGCGCTTTGACCAAGGGCGTTTCCCTCCATGCATCCGATCTCACTATGCCAAAAGGTGTGAAAGTGGTCAAGCGTGGAACAAACGATCCAGTTATCGTGTCTGTGGTGGTGCAGGCTGCTGAAGAAGCACCTGCAGCTGATGCTGCTGCACCCGCTGCTGACGCAAAAGCTGCTCCAGCCAAGAAAGCACCCGCTAAAAAATAATCCTAGAAGCAGTGATTAAATTACTGTGATTAAGTTATTTGTTGGCCTTGGTAATCCAGGCTTTGAGTACGAAGGAACCCGCCATAACGCGGGTTTCTGGTGGCTTGAGGCCTTAGCTATCAAACAAAAGCTAACACTTAACTCGGATAGAGCTTACAAGGGCTTGGTCGCACGGGGCAACTCGAGCGGACAAGCCTTTTGGCTTTTAGAGCCGCAAACCTTTATGAACCTGTCGGGGCAGTCGGTGGGCGCTTTGGCTAACTTCTACAAAATCAAACCCGAAGAGATCATGGTCGTTCATGACGAGCTCGACATCCCGCCTGGTCAAACCAAAGTGAAATTTGGTGGTGGACATGCAGGACACAACGGCTTGCGTGATATCCATGCCAAACTGGGCTCTAGCGACTACTGGCGGCTGCGCATCGGGATTGGCCATCCAGGTATTCGCGAAGAAGTCATCAACTGGGTGCTGCAAAAGCCGAGCCCTGAGCACCGCGAGGCGATTCATGCGTCTATCGCACGTAGCTTGGATGCTGTGCCGCTCTTGTTAGCGGGCGAGATGGAAGCCGCCACCAAGCTGATTCATACCAAACCTCAACCTGTTGTCAAGCCATCTATTGTTTTGAAAGCTTAAAACACATGGCAACATTCTTTTCTAAGCTTAAAAGCGGCTTGCAAAAAACTAACCGAGCCATTGCCGAAGTCTTTACGGGCAAACAAATTGATGAGGCTCTCTACGCAGAATTAGAAACAGCTCTTTTAATGAGTGACGCGGGCGTAGCGGCAACGGAGCAGCTTTTAACGGATCTCAAAGCTAGAGTCAAAGCGACGAAGGCGAGTGACTCATTGCAAGTTAAAGCGCTGCTGATTGATGCCATGACAGATCTATTGGCACCGCTGCAAGGCAAGCTGGTATTGGCTTGCCAGCCTACGGTCATGATGGTGGCGGGCGTGAATGGCGCTGGCAAGACGACCAGCATCGGCAAACTGACTTGGCATTTTGCAAATCAAGGCGCGTCGGTTTTATTAGCCGCTGCCGACACCTTTCGTGCGGCTGCACGTGAGCAATTGGCTGTATGGGCTGACCGCAACCAATTGGGCAGCAGCAAAGTAGAAATCATTAGTCAAGAAAACGCCGACCCCTCCAGCGTGTGTTTTGATGCGGTGATGGCTGGCAAGGCACGCGGCCTAAAAACTCAAAATCCTTGTCTTGTGATTGCTGACACGGCAGGGCGCTTACCCACGCAAGCGCACCTAATGGCGGAATTGACAAAAATCAAACGTGTGATTCAAAAAGCCGACGCTACCGCGCCGCACGAAGTCATCTTGGTGCTGGACGGGAATACAGGACAAAATGCGCTCGCACAGCTCAAAGCATTTGATGCGGCCATTGGCGTGACAGGAGTCATCATCACCAAGTTGGATGGCACAGCCAAAGGCGGCGTGTTGGCGGCGATAGCGCTCTTACCCAACGCACCACGCGTGTACTTTATTGGCGTAGGCGAAGCTCTAGAAGATTTGCAGGCGTTCGATGCAAGAGAATTTTCCGAAGCGCTGTTTAGTTAAATGATAGATCGCCCGCTCGCCTTACTCATCAAGCCCTGCGTCGATGCCATCGCGCGAAGGATTAACCAGTATGGCTTGCAGGCCGACGCCTTAACTTGGATTGGGTTTTTTCTGGGTCTTACAAGCAGCGGTTTGATTGCAAGCGGCTATTTTTTGAGCGGCCTCGCGCTATTGCTGATTTCACGGGTGTTCGATGCTTTAGATGGCGCTGTGGCAAGACTAACGGCACCGACTGATCGAGGTGGTTTTTTAGATATCACCCTCGATTTCATTTTTTACGCCAGTGTGCCGTTGGCCTTTGCCATCAACAATCCCACCAACAATGCGCTTGCCTCAACAACACTTCTATTTGCCTTTATGGGCACGAGCAGCAGCTTTTTGGCGTATGCCAGCTTGGCAGCCAAGCGCGCAAGCTCGGGCAAAGACTTCGCGCCCTCACCTCACAAATCTATTCACTACTTAGGCGGCCTCACAGAAGCTTTCGAGACCTTGCTGTGTTTTTCATTGATGTGCCTGATGCCCCAGCATTTCGCCGGGCTCGCTTACGGATTTGCGTTTCTTTGTGGCATCACCACCATCACGCGAATTTATTTTGCACTCACTGCATCCAAACCTTGAGTTGCCTCGTTCTGTAGGCAGAACGCAATTGTGCGCTCTATCAACTTTTAAGGAACTTGCATCATGAATACGAAAACTCTTTTAGCCACAGCCTCTCTCACATTGCTCGCTTTGCTTGCCGCTGGCGTACAAGCGCAGCCCGTCATGAAAGACGGCGCATTAGCCGATGCCGCTGGCCGCACGGTCTACACGTTTGACAAAGACGAAGCTAACAAAAGCAACTGCGCTGGCGCGTGCTTGGCTAACTGGCCTGTCTACAGCGCTCCAGCTGGTGCATCGGCCAAGGGCGACTATGGCGTGATTGACACTGCTGGCACACGCCAATGGACAGTTAAAGGCAAGCCGCTGTATTACTTTGTGGGTGATGCCAAGGCTGGTGAGCGCAACGGTGACGGCAAAGCAGGCGTTTGGCATCTCGTCAAATAGCATCGATGGGGTAGTATCGACTGCATGGACGAACGCCTTGATATAGAAAGACTGCTGTCACGCATTAGTTTGCGTGATGCGGCCTCGTTCAAGTCGCTCTATACCCTCATCGCCCCTCGCTTAATGGCTGTGGCTTATCGCGTTTTGCAGGATCGTGCCTTAGCTGAAGACGTGCTGCAAGAAGTTTTTATAAAGATCTGGAACGAATCCGTACCGCGTCCGCAAGGACAACACAAGACATTGGCTTGGCTGTGCGTGACCACACGAAACCGTGCCATTGATGTGATTCGCAAAAAGAGACCCGAAACCCCACTATCTTGGCTGGACGACAACGGAGATGAGCATTTTCATGATGTGCAGGACAGTGCTCACTCGCCTCTTGCCAACCTGCTCGCGCATGAAGACGGACAACGTTTAGGGCACTGCATGAAACGACTAGAGAGCGAGCCACGACAAGCGGTACTACTCGCGTTTTATGAAGGCCTCACGCATCCGCAGATTGCGACGCGCATGCAAAGACCGCTAGGAACAATTAAAGCGTGGACACGCCGCAGTATGCAAAGGCTGAAAGACTGCATGGAGGACACCGTATGAAGTGGTATCAGCATCCATCCGTGATTGATCGGCTGGCCGCTAGCTATGTGCTAGGCACCTTGCAGGGCGGTGCACGCCGTCGATTCGAGTCCGTCATGTACAGCCAGCCCACCGTCGCCTCAGCGGTCGCATCTTGGACAGAGCAAATGTCGCCGCTACTGACCACACTAGCGCCCATTGCACCTAGCCAATCTCTTTGGAAGTCCATTGCCAAAGCCACCAACATCAAAACTCCTGTAGCCAAGACATCTTGGTGGCAGCAATGGCTAGCGCCCCTCTTCACCCCGTTACCCGCAGGCGCGCTAGCCCTAGGCGTTGTACTTGGTGTCGTCGCCCCTGCCCTTTGGCAAGCGCAAACACTTAGCCAGCGCCAGTCGCTGCTTCCTGAGAGTTATGTCGGTGTTTTAGCCACCCCGCAAGGTAAAACAGGCCTTACGGTATCGAGCCTCAGAAAAGGCAACCTAGTTGAACTCCAACAAGCGAGCATCGCAACCCTGCCTGCGGCGCACACGCTCTATTTGTGGCGCATCGACAAAACTGGGCAAGTCGCGCCAGTGGCAGCAATTCCTAACGAAAAATGGGGCAAAATAACGCTCGCTGAACCTGCGGAAGCGGTGTTCTTTTCTGCGGTTGAGTTAGCGGTTTCAATTGAACCAGCAGGTAGTGCGCCTACTAAACCCAGCCAAGCATTTATCTACCGAGGCCTATGCGGCAAATTTTGGAAATGGATGTGAACGACATGACTGATATTCGCAAAGTTGATGCCCTTATCAACCATTACGGCGAGAGCCATACCAACTCCACCAACGAGCTGATTCACTTCTGGGCGATTCCGCTCATCATGCTCAGCGTATGCGGACTGCTTTATGCAATCAGCCCGTGGGCGCTTTATGTGTTTTTTGCAGCCAGCTTTGTGTACTACGCACGGCTCTCTGTGGTATTTTTCATCACCATGCTGGTGTGGTCAGCCATCATGTTGTGGATCATTCAAGGCTTAGGAGATCGACTCCTCACCACATCCATCGCGGTGTTTATCGTTGCATGGATTTTTCAATTTATTGGTCACAAAATCGAAGGCAAAAAACCTTCATTCTTTGAAGATATTCAATATCTGTGGGTGGGACCACTGTTTGTATTATCCAAGTTGTTCGCGAAAGTTGGTATTAAGTGGTAGCTGACGCATCTTTTTAGACGTTTTATCGCAAAATTAGCACTCGCCTTCAAAGAGTGCTAATTTTGATGTATCCTCGGGTTTTCCCTTGCACATGTTGTTTTAGGAGAACCTATGTCATCACAAGCTCTTGCACTTGTTGCCCCTGCTAAATCTTGGGGTTTGATTCCGCCGCTGGGCAATTTGGAAGCCTATATTTCGGCTATCCATAACTTGCCGCTACTCACTCTAGAAGAAGAACAGCAGTTTGCGGCTTCGCTCAAAGAATCGGGCGACCTAGAGGCGGCTCGCAAGCTAGTGCTCTCGCACTTGCGCGTGGTGGTGTCCGTGTCGCGCCAATACTTGGGCTATGGCCTGCCACACGCTGATTTGATTCAAGAAGGCAATGTCGGTCTCATGAAGGCTGTCAAGCGCTTCGATCCCACCATGGGCGTGCGTTTGGTCAGCTACGCTATGCATTGGATTAAGGCAGAAATCCACGAGTACATCATCAAAAACTGGCGCATGGTGAAAGTGGCGACCACCAAAGGGCAGCGCAAGCTATTCTTCAATTTGCGCTCCATGAAGCAAGCGCTGATTGCGGATGCGCGCGACGAAATGTATGAGCTGCACGCCGAAGGGACTGAGACCGCGGGTATTGCCGAGCGCACGACGCTGAGCAACAAAGACGTGGCAGCCATGGCCAAAAAACTGAACGTCAAGTTAGAGGAAGTGCGCGAAATGGAGCGCCGCATGTCGGGCGGCGATGTGGTGATTGATCCCACCAGCGATAGCGACGATGAGGCTTATGGCCCGATTCACTATTTGAGCGATGAGCGTTTTGATCCTGTGCAGACGTTAGAGAACAACGAGCGTGACACCATGGCAACGGATGGCGTTGCCAGTGCCTTGGCTGCGCTTGATGAGCGCAGCCGCCGCATCGTGACCGAGCGCTGGCTCAAAGTCAACGACAACGGCACGGGAGGTATGACGCTGCATGATCTGGCTGCGGAATACGGCGTCAGCGCCGAGCGTATCAGGCAAATTGAAGTGGCGGCCATGAAAAAAATGAAGATGGCGCTGACGGCGTAATTCATCACTGCATAATTAGCGGCATGAATAAAGATATCGGCACGCCCATTTCCGTACAGATCCGCAAACGGATTACTGAAGCAAAAAAACAAGCCTTTGCTAACGACAATATCGCCGAGTTCATCAAAGAGGGTGATCTGGACGCATTACTAGATGAAGTCACCGAAAAGATGCAAGGCGTGTTGTCCAGCCTTGTGATCGACACTGAGCACGATCACAACACCAAGAACACAGCACGCCGCGTCGCCAAGATGTACATCAACGAGGTATTTAAAGGCCGCTATACCGAAGTGCCTAGCATTACCGAATTTCCTAACGCCTCGCATCTCAACGAGCTGATGATTGTGGGCCCGATCACCGTGCGTAGTGCTTGCAGCCACCACTTTTGCCCCGTCATTGGAAAAATTTGGATCGGCGTGATGCCCAATCAAAACACCAACGTCATCGGCTTATCTAAATACGCACGCCTTGCCGAATGGGTGCTAGGCAGACCGCAAATCCAAGAAGAAGCCGTTGTGCAACTGGCTGACCTCATCGAAGAAAAAACGCGCCCCGATGGCCTCGCCCTTGTCATGGAGGCTAGTCACTTTTGCATGAACTGGCGCGGTGTGAAAGACATGGACAGCAAGATGATTAATTCGGTGATGCGCGGCAGCTTTTTAAATAATGCCACGCTGCGGCACGAATTTTTATCGCTTATACCTCGATGAGTAGCCCGCTAAGCCACGCTCTATAAGGCTTATAGCAGTGCCGCTTTCAGCTCTTGCTCTCGTTATTGCGGCCGCCATCATCCATGCAACCTGGAACTTTTATGCCAAACGCGCGGGCGGTGATGCACGTTTTGGCTTGCTCTCTTGCATTTTCCTCATGCTTTTTTGGGCACCACTGGGGCTCTACCTAGGCTGGGATGTTGTGCCCACTTGGGGGCAGCGTGAATGGTGGTTTATGTTTTGGAGCGCGGTGACGCACGTCGGCTACTACGTGTTTTTGCTCAAAGGCTACCGCGTTGCCGATCTCACGGTTGTCTATCCCATAGCCCGCGGCTCTGGCCCTGTGCTGTCAAGCGCAGCCGCTATTGTGTGGATGGGTGAAAGCCTTACACCGCTTGGCCTAGCGGGATTGCTGGGCGTGGTTTGTGGCGTATTTTTGATTGCAGGCGGCATCAAAATTTTGCAACGTGCCACGCACGAGCACAGCGCTGCTGAATCGCAAAAGCTAAAGGCAGGCGTCCTCTATGGCTTGGTCACAGGTTTGTGGATTGCCAGCTATACCGCCATTGACGGCTATGCGGTCAAGTTCTTGCTCGTCAGTCCTATCTTGCTGGATTACATGAGTAATTTCATCCGCATTCCACTCTATATTCCCCTTGTTTGGAAAGACAGAGCGACGCTCATTCCTGTTTGGAAGACTTACTGGAAACCGTGTCTCTTCGTCGCTGTTGCGGGCTCTGTCGGCTATACGCTGGTGCTCTACGCCGTGCAGATTGCACCGCTCTCGCACGTCGCGCCTGCGCGAGAAGTGTCGATGCTCTTTGCTGCTTTGATTGGCGGGCATTTGCTGGGCGAAGGCGACCGCAAAGCCCGCATTGCAGGTGCTTGCCTCATCGCGCTTGGCGTAGCAGCACTGGCGTTCTAAATTTATAAAATCTTTTAATGACTCATCTTTTTGAAGCCTCGCATCTTGTCAAAAATTACGGCACAAGCACAGTCGTTGATGATCTTTCTTTTCACATCGCCAAGGGCGAGTGCTTTGGCATCATTGGCCCCAACGGCGCGGGAAAAACGACCACGCTCAAAATCTGCCTAGGTCAAACCCATGCAGATAGTGGCTCGGTCACCGCTTTTGGAGTTGATGTGCCCAGCAACTTGCTCGCTATCAAACAGCGCATGGGCGTGGTGAGCCAATTCGACACACTGGATCCTGATTTTTCGTGCGAGGAGAACATCCTCGCTTACGGTCGCTACTACGGCATGAGGGATAGCAAGATTTATGAGCGCATCCCCAAGCTACTCGACTTCGCAGCCCTCACGCACAAAGCCAAAGCACGTCCTGGTGAGCTATCAGGCGGCATGAAACGGCGCTTGTCGCTCGCACGCGCACTCGTGAATGAACCGCAGCTCTTGGTACTGGACGAACCCACCACAGGACTTGATCCGCAAGCGCGGCACTTGATGTGGGAGCGTCTGCGTGAGCTGCTGGCTACGGGTATGTCAATACTCTTGACCACGCACTTCATGGACGAAGCCGAGCGGCTTTGCTCGCGCCTTTGCATGATTGACCATGGCAAAAAGCTCATCGAAGGTACGCCGCGCAGTTTGATTGCCGAGCATCTACCGCCCGAGATGACCGAGGACATTGAAGGCGTTGGTGTGCTTAAGCGCCGTAGCAATTTGGAGGATTTGTTCTTCAAATACACAGGCAGACAAATGAGGATGGACTCATGATGAATATTCTTTTTTCCTCTCGTTGGGTTTCTGTCTGGCGCCGTAATTTTTTAGTCTGGCGCAAGCAGATGTGGGGCAGTCTCGTCTCGCACATTGCCGAGCCACTCATCGCCTTGCTTGCCTTTGGTTACGGACTTGGCGCATTAGTCGGCAACGTGCAAACGCCTTTTGGCACCGTGCCGTATTTCGTCTTTATCGCGAGTGGTCTGATTTGCATGAGCACCATGAACTCAGCTAGTTTTGAAGCGCTGTACTCCGCGTACTCGCGCCTCGATCATCAAAAAACATGGCATGGCATTTTGAATGCCGCCGTCATCATCGACGACATTGTGCTGGGTGAAATCGTTTGGGCGGCATTTAAAGGCCTCTTTGCTGCCGCGATTATTTTGCTGGTCATGATGGCACTGCTACTCATGGGTGGGCACACGCTCACATGGCACATGGTCTTTGTGCTGCCCGTATTGGCGTTAGTGGCGCTCACCTTCTCCAGTATGGGGATGATCTTTACGGCCCTCGCCAAAGGTTACGACTTTTTTGCGTTTTATATGACGCTGTTTTTAACGCCGATGATGTTTATGGCGGGTGGATTTTTTCCGCGTGAGCAACTCCCCAAGGCCGCGCAGATCGTGACCGAATACATGCCACTCACAGCAGCCGTCAACCTCGTGAGACCCTTATTTCTAGGAGCTTGGCCAGACCATGTGCTCATCAATCTCAGCGTGCTGGTTGTGGTAGCGGTGATTGCTTTTGTGATTGCACTGCGCTTACTGCGCAAGCGGTTTGAACAGTAAGCCTACTCCGCCGTTCGCAAACTCTGCATGACGGGTTGATTCAAAATTCCACGCAGCGCCCACCAGCCAATCGCTAGCGTTAAAGCACTGCCTGCCAGCAAGCCCACAACAGGCATGGCGGGCGAGAGTGTCCACTCGAAATTGAAGACCCATTTTGCGAGTCCCCACGCCAAAGCAGTTGCCACACAAGCTGCCAAAAATCCTGACAGCGCCCCAATGCCTGCAAGCTGTAAGGCTTGCACGCGGCGTAGCTGACCTCTCGATGCACCCAGCGCCCGCATCAGCGCAAAGTCGCGCTGAGTGTGGCTTCCCGTTGAATAAAGCGTTGCGAGTAACACCAGTACACCCGCAGCCAGTGTGAAGGCAAAGAGACTCTCCACCGCGCGTGTGACTTTATTAATGACATTACCAATTTCGTTGATGCTTTGCGTGAGGTCAATCAGGGTGATGTTTGGGAAGGCACGTATCATTTGGTTGTCAAGGGCATAGGCGCTGGAGACCTTAAAAGCCGCAAGATAGGTCACAGGCAAATCAGGCATCGCTGCTTTGGGATACAACACAAAAAAATTAGCCCGCATAGATTGCCAATCAACTTTTCGCAAGGATGTGATTTTGGACTCCACCATCACGCCCGCCACATCAAAACGCAAGCGATCACCCAGCTTGAGCCTCAGCGTCTTTGCCAAACCTTCCTCCACACTCATCGCGCCCTCTTCCTCATTCGTCCACTGCCCGCTCACTAGACTGTTGTGCGTCGGCAGGGTGGCGGTATTTGATAAATTGAACTCGCGCTCCACGAGCCGTTTAGCGCGTTCGTCATCAAACTGCGAGCTGCTAACGGCGACGTCGTTCACCGCAATCAAACGCCCGCGAATCATAGGGAACCAGTCGTAGTTTTTGGCGATATGGGTACTCTCGGAAGCCTTATCCAGCATGGCTTTAAAGGCATCAGCTTGTTCTGGTAAGACATTAATCACCATGCGATTAGGCGCATCCATCGGCTTGGCCTTTTGCCAATTGGCGAGCAAGTCGCTACGCAGCAAGATGAGTAAAAACAGCGCCAAAAGTCCAATCGACAAGCTCGCCACCTGCACCGTTGTTTGCACGCGGTGCGCCAGCACTTGGCGTGTGGCAAGAATGAGTGTTTGCGAGCGCAGCAGGTTACTTGCTTGCAAACGCCCCAGCAGCACTAGCAATCCATACGCAAGCCCAGCAAAGAGTATGAGTGCAGCGGCAAAACCACCTGTCGTCATGAGCCCGAGCACCACGTCTTTGCTAGCGACCAAAAGGAGCGCGATAAAGCCAGCAACGCCAATCAAGAGTGTCAGCAACGACGCGGCTTTGATCTCACCCACATCACGCCTCAGCACGCGCAGCGGTGGCGTTCCTGCAAGCTGCAACACTGGCGGCAGTCCAAAACCGAGTAACAACGTGATGCCCACGCCCACGCCAAACACCAGCGGCCACAAACTTGCGGCAGGTAGATCAGCCTCCATCACTTGCACCAGCACTGATACAAACACTTGATGTAAGCCAAGCCCTAACCCACATCCTATAAGGCTTGCAGCAAGGCCAACCATTAAAAACTCTAGCGCAAAACCTGTGGCAATTTGCACCTGAGATTGCCCAAGCACACGCCGCAGGGCGCAGTCGTCGATTCGCTTGGCAGCAAACGCGCGCGCCGCAATCGCCACCGCTGCGGCGCAGACCAGAGCGCAAAGTAACGCGACTAAGTTCAAAAACTTTTCGGTATTGTCCAAAATCTGCCTCGTCTCGGGGCGACCCGATTCCAGTGAATCAAGGCGGACACCTTTCAGCGTTGGAAGAAGCCCCGTGACACTCTGATTGAAGCTAGCTGTTTTGTCGCCTGCTACCGCAAACCGATATGTGACACGGCTTGCGGGCTGGATCAACTGCGTGGCGGCAAGGTCCACTGAGTTCATCATCACACGCGGCGCAAAGTTTAAAAATCCCATGCCGCGGTCGGGTTCAGACACCACAATGTGCGTGATTTTGAAACGTGACTCGCCTAATTGCAATTCACCTCCTAAGCGCACATCCAGCGCCGCCAGCAGCGAACGCTCCACCCACACCTCGCCCGCGCTTGGAATCAATTTTGTGATTGAACCATCATCGATTTTTAAATTGCCGCGTAGTGGGTAGCCGTTTTGCACGGATTTGAGCGCGACTAATTTTGCGTTGTCATTGGCGGATGCCATCGTCGCAAAAGCCAAAGTGGATGAGGCTTTCAGGCCATATTGCTTAGCGAGAACCTCGATAGAAGGCGGCGTGGGTTGATCGCTCACTACCACCGCATCCCCGCCCAGTAACTGCTTGGCGTCTCGTGCAAATGCCCCTGCGAGTCGATCGGCAAAAAGACTGACTGAGCTAAGCGCACCCACTGCCAACGCCACAGCGGCAATCAGCATGGTGAGGTCGCCAGAGCGCAGATCGCGAAGCGTATTTTTAAAAACTGAGCGCCAAATGTTTGTGAGGTTCATCGCTCGATTTTGCCAGCACCCGTATAGCAAAGGTAGCGCTGATTCAAAGCACGACCAATCGTGCAAAGTCCAATGCGCGTGGCGACATCAAATCCCATTTGTGTAATGCCACTTCTAGAGACCACAAACGGCACGCCCATTTGCGCGGATTTGATGACCATCTCACTTGTGAGTCTGCCTGTGGTGTAGAGCACTAAATCAGCACCCGATTCTAAATCGACACTGCTGGAAGCCTTATCCTGCATGGCTTGCAGAGCCATCCAGCCCGCCAGCGTATCCAGCGCATTGTGCCTACCAACGTCTTCGACGTGATGCAAAAGCGTCGCCTTTGCAGATGCCGAATCCACACGAAACAGGGCACAACCATGCACCGAGCCTGATGATTTGTAAGTCGTGTCTTGCTGGCGGATGAGGCTCAAAATTTCAAAGAGCACTTCCTGCGGCAGGCGTGCGTCGGGCAACTTGATGCTATCTAGATCATCCAAGAGCCCGCCAAAAATACTGCCCTGCCCACAGCCTGTGGTGACTACACGGCGGGCGGTGCGCGCCTCTAACGCCTCAATCCCGTGTCTTGTTTTAACAGCGACGGCTCCGCCTTCGTCCAGTACATCCCAATCGACGGTAATGGACTCGACATCAGATGCAGCTGTAACCAATTTTTGATTGAGCAAGTAGCCCAGCGTGAGCAATTCAGGGTTCACGCCCAGCGTCATCAACGTCACGATTTCACGCTTGTCCACATACACGGTGAGCGAGCGCTCAGCGGGGATAGAGACCGCCTCTTGAACGCCTGCTTCGTTAGTCGCAGTAATGCTTTGTGTGAGCGGGGCGCGAGCCTCAGTGAGCCTAGGCAGCGACTGGTTCATCCGCCCTTGCATTCGTTTGAAACCCAAACTCCGTCGTCATATCACCGCCCTTGGCAACCCGCACGGCGCAGTATTTGAATTCAGGGATTTTGGCAACAGGATCGTAAGCCGAGTTAGTCAGCTTATTAGCCGCTGCTTCGTAATACGCAAACGGAATAAACACCACACCCGTTGGCGTGCCATCGTCTTGGCGCACGTGGATCGCCACCTCGCCACGGCGTGATTGAATCGTCACCACGTCGCCAGCTATGAGTCCTTGCTTCGCCATATCTGCACCGTTCATAGAGACGGTGGCCTGTGGCTCCACGGCATCCAGCACTTTGCTTCGGCGCGTCATCGAACCCGTATGCCAGTGCTCTAGTTGACGACCAGTAATCAGCACCATCGGGTACTCGGTATCTGGGCGTTCGTTGGCAGGAATAATGTCCGCTGGCACGAGCTTGACGCGGCCGTCCGCCGTTGGAAATTTTTGAATAAAAATCGTTGGGCTACCCGGGTCTTCCGCCGTTAAACATGGATAGGTGACGCTAGAGTCTCGCTGCAAACGTTCCCACGTAATGCCCGAGAGCGCGGCGTGCATGGCTTGGCGCATCTCTTCATCCACGTTGGCTGCGCCCGACTGATCGGCATGACCATCGCCTGCAAACGAGGCTTCGCTCATGTATGTCCAGCCTAATCCCATGCGGCGGGCGATTTGCTGCAAGATCCACAGATCTTGCC
>JANXRP010000017.1 GCA_025352965.1 Comamonadaceae bacterium | reverse complement strand
CCACTGCCAAAAATTACCATGGAGCAAATTAACAATATGTTGCACACTGAGTATGAGATACCTGTTTGATATCAACGCGTTGATCGCGCTGGCTTGGCCACAGCAAACTCAGCATCAACAAATGAAATTGTGGTTTGATGCGCAACATGCCGAAGGTTGGGCAACCTGTGCATTCACGCAAGCAGGATTTGTTCGCATACTGACTCAGCCTGCATTTGCGAACTTGCACAATTTAGAGCCTATCAAACTCAGTTTGGCGAGTGCTTTGTTGCAAACCAATATCTCTCACAAAAAACACGCATTCCTCAACTTAGATTTTGATTTTGATGCTGTTCTAAGTACCTGCACAGGCGGCTTGCAAGGACACAGACAAATTACAGACGCGTATTTACTCACCTTAGCCATCCAAAACAAATGCAAACTCGTCACCTTTGACTCAGGCATTGGCAGCTTGCTGGCAACAGCCGCTGAGCGGCAAAAGCATTTATTTGTTCTAAATTAACCCATTCAGAGTTTTTACTAATGCATTTTTGATTATAATTTCTTATAATTATGTAAAATTACAAACAATCATGCGCCAACACCCTTCTTCCATGCACGACGATGTCGCCACGCGTTTGCGTGACCGCATCTTCTCTGGCGAGCTTTCGCCAGGCACTTTTTTGGATGAAACTGTACTCTGTGAGCAGCTGGGCATTTCTCGCACGCCCCTGCGCGAAGCCTTGAAGGTATTGGCCTCAGAAGGCATGGTGCGCCACGAGCCGCGCCGTGGCTCGTTTGTGAGCGAAGTCACCGACGCCGATTTAGAAGAGATCTTTCCTGTCATCGCGCTCTTAGAAGGACGCTCGGCCTTTGAAGCAGCACAAAAAGCAACGGACGCCGACATCGTGGTGCTAGAAGAGCTGCACGAGCGCTTGCAGTACCAAGCAGCGCAAGGGAACATCACGGCATACTTTGTGGCCAATTACGCCATTCACGAAGCACTCATCACCTTGGCTGATAACCACTGGCTAGCACAGGTGACCGATAGCCTGCGCAAGATTTTGAAACTGGCACGCAGACAAGGTCTGCAAGCACCACAGCGCATGGCCAGCAGCCTGCGTGAGCACATGGCGATTTTTGCTGCCATTAAAGCAAAAGACAGTGCAGGCGCCGAAGCCGCGATGAAAACCCATTTACTACGTCAACTCGAGGTGCTACGCGCCCTTCCCAAAGTTCAAATCAAGGTACCCGCATGATGGAAACTCCTAAAAAATCTTGGATTGGCAGGTTACTCAAAGCGTCGCAGTCGCGCCAGTTGTTTGCCGATCTGCAAGCGATTGTGGAGCCTAGCATCAGCCAAACCGAAGCGGGCTTGCGCGCCGTCAAAATCATTGACTGGTATAGCGTCGCGCCCGAAGCGCACCGTGTTGAGCTGTGCTTACTCATCTCCGAAAAATTTGCACCTGACATCGAACGTCTGCGTGTTGCCAAAGAGCACTACGAACAAAACATGGATACGCCCGAGAAAGGCATGGCAGAAATCAAGCTGCGGCGTGCCCTCATCTCGCCCCGCCGCCGTTTGTTGCAAAGCTTTGCCGCACACTCACAAGGCATTCGTTTCTTGGTGGATCTACGCGCCGAGCTACTCGGCTGGCTGGCGCACGAGCCACGGCTGCGCACGCTGGACGCGGAGTTAGAAGCGCTGTTCACGGCGTGGTTTGACGTTGCGTTTTTAGAGCTCAAGCGTATTTCGTGGGATTCGCCCGCGTCGCTGCTTGAGAAGCTCATCAAATATGAGGCCGTGCACGATATCAAGAGTTGGGATGATCTCAAAAATCGCCTTGATGCAGATCGCCGCTGCTATGGATTTTTTCACCCTAGGCTGCCCAACGAACCGCTCATTTTTGTGGAAGTCGCCTTCGCCAATAAATTTGACGACCATGTGGCAATGGGCATGGAAGCATTGCTGGACGTGGCCGCAGCGCCAACGGATTTATCCAAAGTTAGCACCGCCATCTTTTACTCCATCAGCAATACGCAGTCGGGGCTGAAGGGCGTCAGCTTTGGCGACTCACTCATCAAAGGGGTGGTTGAAACCTTGAAGGCCGAGTACCCGCAGCTCAAAACATTTACCACGCTCTCGCCTATTCCTGGCTTTGCGCATTGGCTCAAACGCGAAGACGAAGCACTCGCATCTGCCTTGCAGACCTTATCCATCAAGGCTTTGAGCGAGAAGGATGCGCTTCGTAAGCGTTTGCAAGGCGCGGCAGCAAAATATCTGGCACGTGGTTTGATTGAAAAACGGCCTATTGATCCCGTCGCTAGATTTCACCTCAGCAACGGTGCGCGGGTCGAGCGCCTCAACTGGGCGGCAGATCTATCGAAGAGAGGACTCGAGCAATCATTTGGGCTGATGGTGAATTACCTTTACGACCTAAAATCTTTAGCAAAAAACCGCG
>JANXRP010000184.1 GCA_025352965.1 Comamonadaceae bacterium | reverse complement strand
CTCACAATGGATGGTGTGCTCATTTTTAAATTCTCCCTGTATTAAAAACTTGGTGTGGATCGAGTTGCTCGCGCAGTCCTTGGTTGATTTTGGTCAGCACGGCACTTTGCGCTTGGAACGCGCCGCCTGCTTTATCCGTCTCGTTCAATGCCTGGCTTGATTTAAACAAGGTCGCATGCCCGCCCGCCTTGCTGGCTGTGGCTTGCAGGGCGACGCCTTCTGTAGCCCTTGCCCACAGCCACCTCTGGGCACCTTGCCATTCCACAAGCTGTGGATAAGGCAGTTCCAACTCGGGTGTGGCAGCCGCAACTGACAAGCGCCACAAGCAAAGATCATCAGTGGGCGGGGTAAAAAATGACATGGCGTGGTTATTCGCCGAGCGCCACACAGCGGGGCTACTCTCGCTTGGCAGAGCATAGCCCTTGTGGTCTGCCATCAATCGCGCACCTGCTGACTCCACCGCCGCCTTTGCACCGCGCAGTCGCACGAAGAGGGCATTTCTGCCAAGCGCAGAGCCGCGTCTATCAACCCACGCGGTGCTATTGATTGGCAAGGGCTGTTTGCGCCAGCTGTTCATCATCGCGAGCGCATCCGCTTGCGTCACATCAAAGCCAATCGTCGCGTCGCCAGCTGGGACAGGCAGCACTTTCAATGAGACTTCGGTAATCAACGCCAGCGTGCCCATCGAGCCTGCCATCAGACGCGACACGTCGTAGCCCGCCACGTTTTTCATCACCGTGCCGCCAAAGTTCAAGACCTCGCCAGCACCATTGATGATTTGGATCCCGAGCACATGATCGCGCACGGAACCTGCCGTGGCGCGGGCTGCACCCGATAGACCGCTGGCAACCATGCCGCCGACGGTACTGCAATCCGCAAAGTGTGGAGGTTCAAAGGGCAGATATTGATTTTTTGCGAGCAACGCCGCTTCAAGCTCGGCCAGTGGTGTCCCTGCGCGAACGGTCACAACCAACTCGCTAGGCTCGTAGCTGGTGATGCCGCTATGAGAGCGGGTGTCAAGCACCGTATGGCCGCCCAGCGTGTTGCCATAAAAATCTTTTGATCCGCCACCGCGAATGCGCAAGGTTTTTTTATCCGCACGCGCGGCGTTGATTTGGTCTTGTAGATGTTGAAGAGAAAAGTTCATCTTGATTTTGTACGCAACGCTTCCCAATCGCCTTTAACGCAAAGATCATGCGGCCACGCCTCGAATCCAAACCAAATCGTGCCATCCGCTATACACTGCGCGGCGTGGTCACCACCCTCACCCAACTTAATATAAAAAGCACGTTTAAAAGTAATCATGATTGCAAATGCGCCAAACCCCAAAATAAAAATCGCATAAAACTGAACGCAAATTATGCGCCGCGTACAAATAATGTAACCAGCGATTCGTCCCCAATTTGGCAGCTCCAGTGGCCGTGCAGCGCAGCATCAAACGTAGCGCCAGCAGGCAGATGGTCGGCAGAATAAAAATGTTCACCCGCTTTAAACTCGCGCACGCTGCCGTCCTGCAGCCCAATGCCCATGCGGCCTTGCAAGATGAACACCCACTGCGCAGCCGCGCCCGTGCAATGGAATTGACTGCGAAAGCCAACGGGGCTATGACGCAGTTGATAGCCGCCGCTGGCAAAGAGCTCGGACAGCATCGACGCTGGCGTTCCTTCGGTTAAAGGAATGGGCTCGTCCTTAAAACGCGCTTTGCCGTCTGTATCGGTAAAAAGAATGGTTTTGGTGAATGTTTGGGTAGGAGTGGTCATGCCACAATCATGCCATGACTTACTCCACACCTCTGCCCGCCTTCCCAGCCTCACGCCCTCGCCGTATGCGGCGCGACGCGTTTAGTCGCAACATGATGCGCGAGAACACACTGACCGCGCATGACCTCATCTATCCTGTCTTTGTGTTGGATGGCAAAAATCAGCGGCAAGCGGTGGGCTCGATGCCAGGCGTAGAGCGACTCTCACTAGATTTGCTGCTTCCTGTTGCCGAAGATTGCGTGAAATTAAGCATTCCCGTTATGGCGCTCTTTCCCGTGATTGACGCATCACTCAAAAACCCGACTGGCGATGAGGCTTGGAATCCAAAGGGACTCGTGCCCCGCATCGTGTCAGCGCTCAAAAAAGAATTCCCCAGTCTTGGCATCATGACGGACGTGGCGCTTGACCCCTACACCAGCCATGGACAAGATGGCTTGCTGGACGAGACGGGGTATATCGTGAACGATACAACGACTGCAGTACTTGTTAAGCAAGCCTTAGTGCAGGCCCAAGCGGGCGTGGATATCGTTGCGCCGTCCGACATGATGGATGGCAGAATCAGAGCGATTCGAGAAGCACTCGAATCGCGTGGCGCGGTCCACACCCGAATCATGGCGTATAGCGCCAAATACGCCTCGGCGTTTTATGGGCCGTTCCGTGATGCGGTGGGCTCTGCGGGCAATTTGGGCAAGGCCGACAAAAAGGTCTACCAAATGGACTACGCTAATAGCGACGAGGCACTGCGCGAAGTGGCACTCGATATTGCCGAAGGTGCCGACATGGTGATGGTCAAACCTGGCATGCCGTATTTGGATGTGGTGCGCCGCGTGAAAGACGAGTTTGCCATGCCGACGTTTGCCTACCAAGTCAGCGGCGAATACGCCATGCTGAAAGCCGCTGCGCAAAACGGCTGGTTGGATCACGACGCAGTGATGATGGAGTCGCTCATGGCGTTTAAACGAGCAGGCGCCGATGGCATCTTGACCTACTTTGCACGTGATGCGGCGCGCTTAATATCCTCCACTTAAGTTTAAAAATCACCCTTTATGACTTCAACCGCCACCACCTTCCCCAGACTGCCACGCACGACTCGTCGTATTCAAACAGCCGATCGTGAGGTATTTGTCTCCATGCGTATCGAGCAGCCTGAAGTGGCACTCTTTGACAACTTGCTCTCGCACGACGAATGTGATGCGCTCATTGCGCTGTCACGCGTCAAACTCAAACAATCGACCATTGTGGATCCACAGACTGGCCAGTATGAGGTGATACAAGACCGCAGCAGCTATGGCACATTTTTTGATGTGAACGAAACCGCTTTTATTGCTAAGTTGGATGCGCGCATTGCCGCAGTGATGCATTGGCCTATTGAAAATGGCGAAGGCTTGCAAATCCTCAACTACAAAGTGGGTGGCGAGTACAAGCCACATTTTGATTATTTCCCGCCCGAGCAACCTGGCAGCGCAGCGCATATTGCCAAAGGTGGGCAGCGGGTGAGTACGCTCATTTTGTATTTGAATGACGTAGAGGGCGGTGGCGAGACTATTTTTCCGCCACTGGGCTTAGCCATTACCCCAAAAAAAGGCGCAGCGATTTATTTTGAATATGTGGACGACCAAGGTCAGGTGGATGCGAACACACTACACGGCGGTGCGCCTGTGCTCGCTGGCGAGAAGTGGATCGCCACTAAATGGATGCGCGCGGACAGATACCAGCCTTGACGCATACGGCGCAATGATTAGCTTTTGCGCAAGCTCAAAATAGATTTGAATCTAGCCGCCATCGTCTGAACCCCTTGCTGCACTGGCGGTGAAGGTGTTGCAGCCGCTGCGAAATAACGACCGTCCAATAATTGCCGAATGAACTCTGGAGAGAATTCTTGCCGATCAATGGAGCGAGGGTTCAATACAAAATGCGCGCTGGGCAAAAGTTCAAATAACGTCCTTGCAGGCATCGAAAGATAGGCTTGTGAAAAATCAACCGATTGATGCAAAACATCGAGAGCCGAAAAAAATGGTGTGGCGGATGTACCATAGTGCGCTCTACCATTTTGAATGCGCAGATTCCCCCCATCGTCATCCATATCGCCTAGTACATGGACATTGGCATCCAGCAAAGCGCGCAGTGCGGCCGCGCTGCGTTGATTATTGTTTTGCATCATCAATCAAGCTCCTTACGCTAAAGTCTCTATTTTGCACACAAACATGTTAGAGATTACTTTTCCTCATTTCACTTGGCTAAGCCTGCCACGCAGTGAGCTAGCGGCGAACATAGAAGCCGTGCAAAATCGCCTACAAGCCTTATCTGGCGTGACCTTAGTCGATTTACATATCAGCGATTTGCTAAATGATGCGCTGCCTTCCCACTTTGACTACACCGCAGACTATGACCTCTTGGTGTTTCGCAGGCTCACCGTTGGCGGCGTTCAAGCTGCCGCCGAGCTCATCAACATTGATACCAGCCCTGGTGCTTTTGTTGTGTTCGATAAGGTGGTCTTGAGCGTCCACCCCGAAGATTGCGTCGTGCGAGATAGCTTTGCCCATCGACTCAAAGATACGCCCGCAAGCCGCCAACCGACTCACCCTGCCGAGCTGATGCTGCGCATGGTGAATCAAATGGTGGATGCCTATCTTGACCTACGCCGCGACCTCAGTAAAACCTTGGAACACTGGCAAGCGCTGCTACTCAGTCCCACCAAACGCTTTAGTGATTGGGATGCGCTCTTGGCCGCAAGGATGCGACTGCACCAACTGGACGACACATGCGAAGACCAACGCGCCGCGGTGCAAGAGTGGATTGACGAGCTAGATACTTGGGCAACGGCCAGCACAGACGCATCTACTGTGCGCGAAAACGATTTGCTCAAAGTGCGCTCGCGCGATGTGCTGGAGCATATCGAGCGCGTGGCGCATCACGTGCGGCGCTTAGAGCAAACGATTGAGACCGCGATTCAAATTCATTTTTCGATTCAAGGTAATCGAACAAATGACATCATGCGCACGCTGACCGCGCTGACGGCTATTTTCTTGCCGCTCAACTTAGTGACGGGATTTTTTGGCATGAACTTTGAATTTCTACCCCTCATCCACCGAGGCGATGGCCTTTGGTGGGCGGTGGGAGTGATGTCCGCCGTCACCGTCGTTTTAGTCACCGTGTTTTTGCGTAAACGCTATTTGGCGCGAACAGGGAAATGACGCGAAGCCACTCACGCCGCCAATTTGCGCTCCACAAAATCTAAGCGATCTTGTCCCCAAAACAACTCACCATCAATGACAAAGGTTGGCGAACCAAACACTTGCAGATCAATCGCGGTTTGAGTATCTGCGTCATACAGCGCTTGAACCGATTCGGCGAGTGACTCCTCAAAGCGCGATGTGGGCAATCCGCATTCGGTGAGCATGAGTTTGAGCGTATCCACATCCGCAATGTTGCGCTCGTCTGCCCATACGCCTGCAAGCACTTTGCCAGCAAATGCGACAGCAGCGTCTTGTCCATCGGCTTCGCGCACGGCAACGATGACGCGGGCTGCGGGATCGCCCGCAACAGGGAAATACTGCGGCTGCACGTGCAGCGGCATTTTTAAATGATCGCGAAAACGTGCCAGCTCCACCAGCCGATACGCTTGGCGCTGCGGCGCACGTTTGGGCAGTGGTAGTCCGCCCGAGAGGGGGAATATCTTGCCCAAGTCCATCGGTTTGATGGTGATTTTTGCGCCGTACTTCTTCGCCATCGCGACTAGTCGCGCATGCCCAAGGTATGTCCAAGGCGACTGAGGGGCAAGGTAATAATCGATTGTTTTTTGTGACATCACAAACATCCTTAAAGATTGCCATTATGAAGTCTTCATCTGATCAAAAAGTAGCTCCCAAAAAAGTTGTATTGGTGACGGGCGGTAGCCGAGGCATTGGCGCGGCTACCTCTTTGCAGCTTGCCAAAGCTGGCTATGCAGTTGTCGTCAACTACACAGCCTCGCAAGCCACAGCGGATAAGCTTTGCGAGAGCATTGCTCTTGCAGGCGGCACAGCGCTTGGCCTACAGGCCGATGTGGCTGATGAGGCGCAAGTGCTTGCGATGTTTGCCGCGATTGATGCCAAATTTGGTCGCTTGGATGCACTCGTCAACAACGCGGGCGTGGTGGACATGACGGCGCGTTTGGACGAAATGAGTGTGGCTCGCTGGAAGCGTATGTTTGACATCAATGTGATCGGCTCCTTGCTTTGCGCCCGCGAAGCCGTCAAACGCATGAGCACTCGGTATGGGCAAAAATACGGCGGAAGAGGCGGCGCGATTGTGAATTTAAGCAGCGCAGCGGCAAAGATTGGCTCACCTGGGCAATATCTGGATTACGCCGCCAGCAAGGGCGCGATTGACACTTTAACAATGGGTTTGGCGAAGGAAGTCGCCGCTGAGGGCATCCGCGTGAACGGCGTTCGCCCAGGCATTATTGATACGGACATCCATGCCAGCGGCGGCATTCCTGATCGCGCCTCGCAAATGGCGCCTCAAGTCCCGATGCGACGCGCAGGCAGTGCGGATGAAGTCGCCAGTGCCATTGTGTGGCTGCTATCCGATGCAGCAAGCTATGTAACGGGCACGACAATCGATGTCACAGGTGGACGATAAATTTTTTGATTTTTAAGGTTTCCAGATGACAACAAGTATTCAGCATTACGTCGATAACAAACCTTTTGTAGGGCTATCTGCTCGCACGCAAAATGTGACTAATCCTGCCACGGGCGCAGTGACAGGAAAAGTATCGCTTGCCAGCGCGGCAGATGTGAACGCTGCCGTGGCCTCGGCTCAAGCGGCGTTTCCTGCCTGGGCGGACGCTGCACCGCTCAAGCGCGCGCGCATCATGTTTAAGTTTTTGGAACTCTTAAACCTGAACCGCGACAAGCTGGCGCACATGATTACCGCTGAGCACGGCAAGGTCTTTACTGATGCGCAGGGCGAAGTCACGCGCGGTATCGAAATTGTCGAATTCGCAACGGGCATTCCACAACTCCTAAAAGGCGACTACACCGAGCAAGTCGGCACGGGGATTGA
Source organism: Comamonadaceae bacterium (assembly GCA_025352965.1). Classification (GTDB taxonomy): domain Bacteria; phylum Pseudomonadota; class Gammaproteobacteria; order Burkholderiales; family Burkholderiaceae_C; genus JASGCK01. The sequence continues at coordinate 11,790 of JANXRP010000184.1, read as the reverse complement.
CAACTGGACAATGCGCCAGCCGCTAGGCGTGGTGGCGGGCATCACGCCATTTAACTTTCCTGTGATGGTGCCAATGTGGATGTTCCCCGTTGCCATTGCCGCAGGCAACACCTTCATTTTGAAGCCAAGCCCGCTTGATCCAAGCCCTTCGTTATTTATGGCCGAGCTGCTAAAGCAAGCAGGCCTGCCAGATGGCGTGCTAAACGTGGTGCAAGGCGACAAAGAAGCTGTGGATGCGCTACTGGTACACCCTGACGTCAAAGCGATTAGCTTTGTGGGGAGCACGCCAATTGCCAATTACATCTACGAGACGGGCGCGCATCACGGCAAGCGCGTGCAAGCGCTAGGTGGTGCCAAAAACCACATGGTCGTGATGCCAGATGCGGACATCGATCAAGCTGTGGATGCCTTAATTGGCGCGGCTTACGGCTCGGCTGGTGAGCGCTGCATGGCGATTAGTGTGGCGGTGCTGGTTGGCGATGTGGGCGACAAAATCATGCCGAAATTAATTGAACGCACGAGAGCACTCAAGGTTTTGAATGGTACTAATCTGGCGGCTGAAATGGGGCCTATCGTGACGCAGGCTGCACACGACCGCATTACGGGCTATATCGAGGTGGGTGCTTCGCAAGGCGCGCAGCTATTAGTGGACGGACGTGACTTCTCGCCAGCCCAAGCGGGTATTGGCTCGGGAGCCAATGGTGCAGATGTCGATTGCACAAAAGGCTTTTGGATGGGCGGCACGCTATTCGATCACGTGACGACAGACATGCGCATTTACAAAGAAGAAATTTTTGGCCCTGTGCTGTCTTGCGTGCGTGTGGCTGATTTTGCAACTGCCGTACAAATCATTAACGATCACGAATTTGGCAATGGTGTGTCAATCTTCACCCGCGACGGCGGCGCGGCGCGTGAGTTTGGCCGTCGCATCCAAGTTGGCATGGTAGGCATCAATGTGCCAATTCCAGTGCCGATGTCATGGCACGGCTTTGGCGGCTGGAAGCGCTCCCTCTTTGGCGATATGCACGCTTACGGCGAGGAGGGCGTGCGCTTTTATACCAAGCAAAAATCCATCATGCAGCGCTGGCCTGACTCCATTGCCAAGGGTGCTGAGTTTGTGATGCCGACGAGCAAATAAAAAGTACGCATTTCGTGCTACATTGAAGCCTCTTTAACTTTTAGGAGATTTCAGATGCTGCACTATTTATGGATGCTGATTGTTGGTTTGATTGTCGGCGTGGTTGCCAAACACCTCATGGGCTTGCAATTGGGGTTTTGGATGACGGCGGGGCTTGGCATTGTGGGCTCATACGTGGGCGGCATGATTGGCAATATCTTTAGCAAGCCAGCCGATGGCCAAATGTTTCATCCCGCTGGCATCATCATGTCTATCGCCGGCGCCTGCATTGTGCTGTGGGGCTATACCCATCTCATCAAATAATTGACTAAACAACTGACAGCTCTTCAGCTTGCCGCTGGAGATGCAGCTCTCACCACGGCGGTGCAGCGATCCAAACGGATGCTGAATCGTCGTGCGTTGATGTCAGGAGCGGCAGGCGCCATTCCACTGCCAGGACTTGACTGGGTAGTGGACGCAGCATTGCTCAACAACCTCATCCCCCAAATCAACGCCGAGTTTGGACTTGCCGAGCATCAAATGACCGCACTAGATCCATCCAAGCGCGAACGCATCCAACAAGCCGTTGCTTTGGTGGGCAGCATGCTGATTGGGAAGTTCATTACCAAAGACTTGTTGCTGCGCGCTGCCAAAACCATTGGTGTCAGGCTGACGACGCAACAAGCCGTCAAGTTTGTGCCGCTGGCTGGGCAAGCACTTTCGGCGCTCATCAGCTACAGCGCCATTCGCTATTTGGGCGAGCAGCACATGCGCGATTGCGTGCGGGTGCTGCTGAATTCCCGCCTTCTCGGGAATGACGAGGGGACATAAAAAACCCGCCCAAGTTACCAAGGGCGGGTGTTAAGTAACGTCTTTCAAACGTCACGGAGACTCAAAACTTTTATCCGTGATAAGCCGTCTCGCCGTGCGAGGAAATGTCGAGGCCTTCGCGCTCTTCTTCTTCCGTGACACGTAAGCCAATCACCATATCAACTAGCTTGTAAGAGATGAAAGCGACGACACCAGACCACACTAATGTTGTGCCAACAGCCGTTGCTTGGATGATGACTTGATCAAAGATCGAGTAGTCCGCAGCAACTTTGTTCGCCACATAGTCATAGATGCCTGTGCCGCCAAGGCTTGGGGCAGTAAACACACCTGTCAAGAGTGCGCCCAAGATACCGCCAACACCATGGACACCAAAGACGTCGAGTGAGTCATCGGCGCCCAAAATGCGCTTCAGACCCGTCACGCCCCAAAGGCAAATCACACCAGCGAGCAAGCCAATCGCCAGCGCACCGCCAACACCCACAAACCCAGCAGCAGGTGTAATCGCAACTAAACCAGCAACAGCACCAGAGGCCGCACCAAGCATAGAGGCTTTACCTTTAGAGAGCGCTTCTGCTGCACACCAAGCCAAACAAGCGGCTGCAGTTGCAAAGAGTGTGTTCACAAAGGCCAAAGCCGCAGTGCCATTAGCTTCTAGTGCAGAGCCTGCATTAAAGCCAAACCAGCCCACCCACAAGAGCGCTGCACCCACCATCGTCAAAGTCAAACTGTGAGGTGCCATCGCTTCTTTGCCATAACCAATACGCTTACCAATCACATACGCACCCACCAAGCCAGCGATACCCGCATTGATGTGAACCACGGTACCACCTGCAAAATCGAGGGCACCTTTAGCGAACAACCAACCAGCCGCTTTAGTCACGACATCCAACGAAGCCGCATCTTTGATCGCGTCTGGACCATCCCAATACCAAACCATATGGGCAATTGGTAAGTAACTAAAAGTGAACCACAGCACCACGAAAGCAAGCACAGCTGAGAACTTGGCACGCTCAGCAAAAGATCCCACAATCAAAGTCGCTGTAATCGCTGCAAAGGTGGCTTGGAACGCAACGAAAGTCAGCTCAGGGATAACCACGCCTTTGCTGAAGGTTGCCGCGACGGAGTCAACGGTGATTCCCTTTAAGAACAGCTTGTCAAAGCTGCCAAAGAATGAGCCCCCACCTGTAAATGCCACCGAGTAGCCATACAGTGCCCACAGCACAAGGACAAGCGAAAAGACAACAAAGACTTGCATCAACACGCTGAGCATGTTTTTGCTGCGTACAAGACCGCCGTAGAACAGCGCCAAACCAGGGACAGCCATCAAGATCACTAGCAGCGTCGCCACCGTCATCCAAGCCGTATCACCTTTATTAGGCACTAAGGCTGGAGCGGCAGCGGCGGCAGGCGCCGCAGCTGGTGCTGCTTCAGCTGCCTTAGGCGCATCAGCTTTTGGAGCTTCAGCTGCTGCTGGAGCGGCCACAGGTGCCACCGTTTGCGCATGCACAGAGACGGTACCCAAAGCGACAGTTAGCGCAGCCGCGCTCAAAGCCAGAGAGAGGAGAAATTTTTTCATAATCGGTTTTCCTTTGATGATTGGCTTAGAGTGCTTCCACACCCGTTTCGCCTGTACGAATACGGACGACTTGCTCTAAGTTATAGACAAAAATCTTGCCGTCGCCGATTTTTCCTGTGCGTGCTGCACCTTCAATCGCTTCAATCACGCGCTCAACAATGGCGTCATCCACAGCGGCTTCGAGTTTGACTTTTGGTAAAAAGTCAACCACATACTCAGCGCCGCGGTACAGCTCTGTGTGTCCTTTTTGACGACCAAAGCCTTTGACCTCTGTCACAGTAATACCCTGCACGCCCATGGCGGAGAGCGCTTCGCGCACTTCGTCAAGTTTGAAAGGTTTGATGATGGCGGTAACTAGTTTCATAAATGCTCCTTGCTAGATGGTTGTTGATAACAACGCCGATATTAAATTAAAAGTTCTTCTTGAGTGACACGACAAAAGCGCCCTTGCCCAGATTTTTACCGTCTGGTGCAGTCGAAACATAAGCGCCATTATTTTTTGTGCGAGTACCGACAACTGCACCACTCAACACGAGGCCATCGATATCTTTGTTGAGTGTCAAAGAGTAGTCTCTATAAGAAGAGTTTGGCGTATTGGCAACCGTCTGTGCGCCGATGTGAGGCACGATCGAATAGCCATTGCTCAAGTCAAATGCTGCAGACAAGTCGAAGTAGCCACTACCTTTTGTGCTTGTGGTACCCGCCACCAGACCCGTCCCAAACAAATTACCTTGCGAGCGTGAATACTTGGCAGTCAATACCTTATAGGTAACTGCACCATAAAACTCAAGCGTATTTGCATTCGAATAGCCGGCCACGTTAATCAACTTGTTGCCTGGATACCAGTATTGGAGCGCACCAAAGTCAAACGTTAAATCTTTAGCCGCTTCAAATTTGTAACCGCCGTAGAGATCAACTTCTAGAGGGCTAGCGCCTACATCTGCGATCGGCGTTTGCGCTTGTCCCGTATCTTTAATCCACTTGATGGTTGACGCCCAAGTGCCTAAGTAAAAACCGTTTTTGTTGGCATAGTCAATACCACCTTGCAAGGCAGGCTTCAAGCGCGACTGAGAAATACCGCGATAGCGATAGTCGCTGATGACGCCCAAGTTATAAGAGATGGTGTAGCTTGGCTCAGGCGCTTTAGGAGCAGCTGGCGCTACAGTTTGCGCAGCAGCCAAATCCACAGCCAAAAAAGCAGCAAAAGCAATGGCGGTTAATTTGAAAGACATGGAGAGTTCCTTATAAAAGTTGATAACACAAAGATCAATGCAAATGTTGTGCCAGAAATAATTTTTGCCAATCCTAAAAATTGCTGTACATTAATACAGTCAATGTACATCTGTCGCTTTTATCTCTCCGTATTTACCCGCACCAAAACAAGGAGTTTTGATCATGTCTGGATTTTCTATTGTCCAAAGTAGGGCGTTATTGGCGCTAGAATCGCCCGCCGTCACAGTTGAGGTGCATTTAGCCAATGGCTTACCTAGCTTTACACTGGTCGGATTGGCTGAGACCGAAGTGAAAGAAGCGCGTGAACGCGTTCGCTGTGCGATTCAAAATTCTGGGCTGGATTTTCCTAATAACAAACGCATCACGGTCAATCTTGCGCCTGCGGATTTGCCCAAAGATTCTGGCCGATTTGATTTGGCAATTGCACTTGGCGTATTAGCCGCCAGCGGGCAAATTAATAGCGAACTCATGTCGGACTATGTGTTTGCGGGCGAGCTCTCCTTGGCGGGTGATTTACGCTCCGTGCGTGGCGCACTGGCCATGAGCCTCGCGCTGCGAAAATTAGACAATCCACCCAAATTGGTGCTGCCCATGTCCAGTGCACGGGAAGCCGCTTTGGTGGATGGTTCACTTGTTTTTGGTGCTGTTCATTTATTAGACGTTGTACGCGAGTTTTCATATCCAGAAGCTGGAAGGCTTATCCAGCCTGCCACGCAGAGCAGCAATGAGTCAGAAGCCTCATCAGATAAGGGTTGGCAACGTGTCATGCCCGCCAAACGAGCCGCAGCCCCGCTCTACCCCGACATGTCGGACGTACGCGGCCAGCTAGGCGCTAAACGTGCTCTAGAGATTGCGGCAGCGGGTGGGCATAGCGTCTTGATGGTTGGGACGCCTGGGTCTGGCAAATCTATGCTCGCCCAGCGCTTTGCCGGCTTGCTCCCACCTATGAATACCGAGGAAGCGCTTGATTGCGCCGCCATGCTCGGGTTAGGCGGTTTTGCAGGATCGTCATCTGCTAGCGAGCACGTGCTCCAGCAGTGGGGACAGCGACCCACGCGCAGCCCGCATCACACCGCAACCGCCCCAGCGCTGGTGGGCGGAGGCGCGCCACCGCGTCCAGGGGAGATATCGCTCGCCCATAACGGCGTGCTGTTTTTAGACGAACTACCCGAATTCCCACGCTCAGCGCTAGAAGCACTGCGCGAGCCGCTAGAGTCTGGCAAAGTCTCCATCGTGCGCGCTACGCAGCGAGCAGAGTTTCCCGCGCGGTTTCAGCTGGTCGCTGCCATGAACCCCTGCCCTTGCGGCTATTTGGGCTCGGCTGTAAAGCCTTGCCGCTGCTCGCCCGATCAAGTCTCGCGCTATCAAGGCAAGCTGAGCGGTCCTCTGCTGGATCGCATCGATTTGCACATTGAAGTGGGCAGCATGCCAAGCAACGAACTCGTCAATGCCCCAGCTGGCGAGCCTTCCGAAGCCGTACGTGCCCGCGTGCGCGAAGCCAGAAACCGCGCCGTCACGCGCCAAACCAAAGCCAATCACGCCCTTGGCAGCGCAGAAATAGATGAGCAATGCCAGCTAGATGCAACTGCTATCAAGTTTTTAAGCACGACAGCTACGCGCCTGGGCTGGTCAGGACGCAGTACGCACCGCGTCATGAAAATCGCCCGCACCATTGCCGACTTAGCCAGCAGCGAGACGGTAGGCGTTGCGCATATTGCCGAGGCCGTGCAATACAGGCGAGCTTTGAAGGGGGCATAGTCCTTAAAATGCATGTATGACCGATTTCATCTCGCAACTCCAAACCGCACACACACAAAACAACTCCTTGCTTTGCGTCGGCTTAGACCCTGATCCGACAAAATTCCCAGCACACCTTAAAGGCCGTGCCGACAAAATTTTTGATTTTTGCGCTGCCATTGTGGATGCCACAGCTGATGCCGTGATTGCCTTCAAGCCGCAAATCGCGTACTTTGCGGCATACCGCGCCGAGTCGCAGTTAGAGCGCTTGATGGAGCACATGAAACGCGTTGCGCCCAACGTCCCCATCATCTTAGATGCCAAGCGCGGTGACATTGGCTCCACCGCCGAACAATACGCCATCGAAGCCTTCGAGCGCTTTGGCGCGGACGCGGTCACGCTCTCGCCCTTCATGGGTTTTGATTCGGTGTCGCCCTATCTCAAACATCATGACAAGGGCGCGTTCTTGCTGTGCCGCACATCCAACCCAGGTGGCGACGATTTACAAAACCAGCGCCTTGCCAGTGTGGACGGGCAACCTCTTTTATATGAGCATGTGGCACGTCTTGCACAAGGTCCTTGGAACACCAACGGGCAACTTGGACTGGTCGTTGGTGCCACTTATCCACAAGAGATTGCCCGTGTGCGCGGCATTGCACCCACGCTGCCACTCCTTATTCCAGGTGTCGGCGCGCAAGGCGGCGATGCCATAGCCACCGTGCGTACAGGCCTTACCAACAAAGGACTGATCGTTGTCAACTCGTCCCGCGCGATTATTTATGCGTCAAGTGGCGAGGATTTTGCACAGGCTGCCAGAGCTGCGGCACTACAAACACGCGCTACTTTGAACGCGGCAAAAAGCTAACGCCCAGCGCTGCAATCACAAACGCAATTCCTGCCCATTGCCATCTGCTGACTTGTTCACCCAATAACCACATGCCCGCCGTGAGACCCACCACGGGAACGCCCAAACTAAACGGCGCGACACGGTTCGCGCTGTGACGTTTCAAAAGCTGTGTCCACAGCGTATAGGCCAAGCTGCTGCCGAGCAACCCCAAAAAGGCTGCCGCGCCAATAGCGATAAGACTTGCAGAGAACCAATTGCCGCGTGCGCTAGGTGCATCAAACACATACGACAAGACCACGAACGGAACAATCGGAATAATCGATGTCCACACCACAAACGCGAGCGCCGAATAATCCGCATTCACACTTTGCGCCTTGCGAGCGACAATGTTCGACGCCGCCCACAAACTAGCGCCGCACAGACAAAGCGCAAACCCAAGCACCGTCACACCCACAAGTGCGGCGGATTGATCGGTGAAGTGAAGCACAAAGCACCCAATCGCCAAACCAGCGAGTACAAGCCCCAAGATTTGCGCTCGCTGCAAGCGCTCGTGCAGCACAAGCCAGCCAATAATGGCGGTAAAAAACACTTGCGTTTGCATCAGCACCGATGCCAGTGCTGCCGTCATGCCTACATGGAGCGCTGTAAACACAAAGCCAAATTGCCCCACACCTTGAAATAAGCCATACAGCACGACAAACTTAAATGGCAGCGCAGGTCTCGCGATAAAGAAGATGAGCGGAAACGCTGCAAAGAAGTACCTCGCTGCGCCCAATTGAAAAGGGGTAAAACTTTGCAAGCCGTACTTCATCACGACAAAATTAATGCCCCAAATCACAATCACGGCAAGAGCAGCCAGATAGTCACGGCTGGTAAAACCCCTTGGATTGAGTGCATCTGCTTTCCTCAAAAATTTACTCAAAAAAATTGCCTGCTGAAAAGCGCACCAAAGGCGCACTCGGGTCAAAGCTCACTCCAGCTGGATTGCCACCTTCGGCAACAATTTTCAGTTGGTCACGCAAGAGCTTGCGAAGCTTCACGATGCCAATATCACTGGTCGCCAAATGCTCTTCCGAGTGTTTGGCAACTTTGCCTTGGCTCACCATGGCTTCATAGTCGCCAGGGTAGAGTTGATGTTCGGCCTCAGTTAGCTCTTCCCAGAGCTTGTCGTTTAGGCGTGAGCGCATTTTGGCAAGCTCACCAACTTCTTTAACGCGCCCCACCACATAAATACGAAAGTGATCGTCGTCTATTGGCAACACCCAGCCCAAAGACTCCACCACGCCAGATTTGGCGACTCGCGGATTCGGAATGACGCGCAGCGTTGGCAAACCAGCTTCGCTGATACGCCGCAGCACTCGTCCATCGGGCAGATGACGAACGGACTTGGTTCGCACGCTAATTTCCGTGGTCTCCCATTCAACAATGGGCATTACCGCCATTTCAGGCACAAATTGAGTGCCACTGAACGCTGAATGCAAGATGTTGACATGAAATGGATCGACCAGATTTTCGTAATGCTGTAGCCAATTGCAATCAATAATTTGCGGCCCACCACCGCCAATGCTTTTGTCGTTGGTTTCTAAAATGTCATCCGCCTCTAGCTCTTCCAAACAGGCATAGCGCGGCAAAACAGGTTTTTTATCTGCTGATCCCATATACGCCCAAACGAGCCCATAGTGCTCTTGAACGGGATACCACGGTTGGCGAATTTTTTCGCGTGCGCGATCACTTAATTCGCTCTTCGTTTCGCAGGGCTGCTCCAAGCAATTACCTTGCGGACTAAACAACCAACCGTGATAACAACACCGAATACCTTTGTCATCCACTTTGCCGTAATAAAGCGATGCGCCGCGATGTGCGCAGTGCGGATACACCAACCCCACTTCGCCTTCTGTCGTTCTAAATAAAATCAAATCTTCGCCAAGTACACGGATTTGCCGCGGTGTGCTTGTCGCATCGGCAGACAAACCAATCGGATGCCAATAACGGCGTAACAGTTCACCCATCGGTGTACCTGCACCCACTTGAGTTAGGTCGGTCATGGCGGTCGGTGCTGGGCGGCCATAGGCTGTGCCGAGATCAACTATGGGAATGACTTTCATTGGGCAGTCACTCCTGCAGCTTTTATTAAGGCTTCAACGCGTGGATAGTCGTTACGAAAGGCGACCGCAAATTGATCGGGCGTGTTGCCCAGTGGCTCAAAGCCAAAATTAATCAATCGCTCACGGATGTCTGGCATCGCCGTAATATCGCGCAAAGCGCCTACCCATATGGCCTGCACGTCAGCGGGTAGTCCAGCAGGTGCGAATACGCCAATCCAACTATCGACATCGAAGCCTTTGAATCCAAGCTCAGCAAAGGTGGGCACGCTTGCAATGGTCGACAAGCGTCGCGTGCCCGCAACGGCTAGCACCTTCATCTTGCCACCCGTTGTTTGCGCTTTCGCAGTAGATGGATTAGCCCACGCAAAGTCTAATAACTCGCCAAACAAATCGGCATGTGCCGCAGCCTCCGCTTTGTAGGCAGCATGGATGAGCTTGATGCCCGTTTGCTGTTGCAGCAGTTCACCAAATAGGTGTGCCGAGGAGCCGTTACCCCACGTGCCAAAGGTCAGTGAGCCTTTGCGCTTGGCGTAATCCACCAACTCTTTAACGCTGTTAAACGGGGCATTGCTACGGGTCACCAGCATCGGGCCACCCGTAGCGAGCATAGACAAAGGCGTAAAACTTTTGAAAGGGTCGTAAGGCACTTTTTGCAAGATCGGCACATTGACGTGCGTCAATGGCAAAGTCATTAAAACTGTATAGCCGTCAGCAGGCGCTTTGGCTACAAAGTCTGCGGCAATGATGCCGCTTGCACCTGGCTTGGCTTCCACCACCACGGGCTGCCCCAAGCGTGCCTGTAGTTTGTCGGCATAGAGCCTCGCAAGTGCATCAATCGGCCCGCCTGCTGTGCCAAACGGAATGATGCGAATCGGTTTATTTGGGAAGCCGCTTTGTGCACGCGCAAGATGTGTGGCAAGCGTGCTAGCCAATACTGATAGTGTTGTCCGACGAGAGATCATGCCCTGCTCCTTTGTTTAGAACCTTGCTTAAATATCGACCCGTGAAGCTTACCTCGCTTTGTGCAATATCCTCTGGCGTACCCACGCCCAGCACCGTACCACCACCTGCGCCGCCTTCTAAGCCCATATCAATCACCCAATCTGCCGTTTTAATCACGTCCAAATTGTGCTCGATGATGACCAGCGTGTTACCTTGGTCACGCAGTTGATGCAGCACCTTGAGCAGCAAATCAATATCGGCAAAATGTAAGCCTGTGGTTGGCTCGTCCAAGATGTAAAGCGTGCGCCCCGTGTCGCGCTTAGATAGTTCCAGCGAGAGCTTGACCCTTTGTGCTTCGCCGCCCGAAAGCGTGGTTGCCGATTGACCCAGCTTGATATAGGAGAGCCCCACATCCAGCAAGGTCTGCAGCTTACGTGCGAGCGTGGGTTGTGCTTTGAAGAAATCAAAAGCAGCCTCCACCGTCAAATCCAAAATTTCGGCAATGTTTTTGCCTTTGAACTGCACCTCTAGCGTCTCGCGGTTGTAGCGCTTGCCATGGCACACATCGCAAGGCACATACACATCGGGCAAGAAGTGCATCTCCACGCGCTTGACGCCATCGCCTTGGCAAGCCTCGCAGCGCCCGCCGCCACTGCCTGCCGCCACGTTAAAGCTAAAGCGACCACTGGTATAGCCGCGCTCTTTGGCCATCGACATTTCCACCATCAACTCGCGGATCGGCGTAAAGAGCCCCGTGTACGTGGCGGGGTTGCTTCGTGGCGTGCGACCAATGGGGGATTGATCGACATTAATCACTTTGTCGAATTCATCCAGTCCATCAATCCCGTCGCAAGGTGCGTGCTCGCCCTGTGCGCGGTGGATGCTGTGCGCTGCGGCTTTGTAGAGCGTGTCATTGACCAAGGTTGATTTGCCCGAGCCCGACACACCTGTGACGCAGGTGAAGAGTCCAATTGGCACATCCACAGTCACGCCTTTAAGGTTATTGCCCGTGGCATTGTTGATGGTGAGTACCTTCTTTTTGTCAAACTTGTGACGTTTGGGAATTTTGATTTGCCGCGCGCCGCTCATGTACTGCCCCGTCAGCGACTCCTTGCTAGCCAACACATCGGCACAGGTGCCCTCAGCAACCACACGCCCGCCATGCACGCCTGCGCCCACGCCCATGTCAATCACGTGGTCGGCAGCGCGGATCATGTCTTCGTCGTGTTCGACCACCAGCACGGAATTTCCAATATCGCGCAGATGCCGCAGCGTGCCAATCAGTCGGTCGTTATCACGTTGATGCAGACCAATGCTGGGTTCGTCCAGCACATACATGACCCCCGTGAGGCCACTGCCTATTTGGCTTGCAAGGCGGATACGCTGCGACTCCCCGCCCGAT
>JANXRP010000163.1 GCA_025352965.1 Comamonadaceae bacterium | reverse complement strand
CGGAGTCGATAAAGCTTTGCCCACCAAAGCCTGGATTGACACTCATGATGAGGATGAGGTCGATGTCGTCAATCACCCAATCGAGCACATCTAACTCCTCGGCGGGGTTGAACACAAGCCCAGCTTTCACGCCTTTGGATTTGATGACTTGGATGCTGCGGTGCACATGATGCGAGGCATCGGGGTGAAAGCTGATGTAGTCTGCGCCAGCATCGGCAAAGGCGCAAGCTAAAGCATCGACGGGCTGCACCATGAGGTGAACGTCAACAGGAATCGGTGTGCCATCCGCGCGTGTGGCGTGTGGCTTGAGCGCTTGACACACCATGGGGCCGAACGTGAGGTTGGGCACGTAGTGGTTGTCCATCACATCAAAGTGAATCCAGTCGGCACCTGCGGCAATCACGTTCTTCACTTCGTCGCCAAGGCGCGCAAAGTCAGCAGAAAGAATGGAAGGGGCGATGACGTCTGGCTTAGTGGGATTTTTCATGTTACTATTTTCGCATCAACAGTCGCGCAATCCTCATGTCCAAATATCAAATGCTGGTTAGTGCCATCCCGAAGTATCTGCCCGAGCAATCTAGCCCGATGGATGATGTGTACACGTTCGCCTACAACATCGAGGTTATTAACTCGGGGCAAGTGGGCGTGCAATTGATTTCGCGCTATTGGAGCGTGAACGATGCCAATGGCCTCATCCAAAAAGTCAAAGGCCTTGGCGTGGTGGGGCGGCAGCCGTACTTGAAGCCAGGCGAGTCGTTTGAGTACACCAGCGGCACGCGCATTGCCACGTCTAGTGGCACGATGCACGGTAGTTTTTTTTGCGTGGCGGAAGATGGCGAGCGTTTCGATGTCGAGATTCCGCTCTTCGTGCTGGATGCTGTGAGCCCCGATGCGGGCAGGCATACGTTTAAAAAATAAATTAGCCATCTGATGGGCGAGTTCGACCTCATTGCCAAGTATTTCAATCGGGATACAAAGCAAGGCATTGGCGACGATTGCGCTATTTTCACGCCCACAGCGGGAATGCAGCTTTGCATCTCGTCCGATATGTTGGTCGAAGGACGACATTTTTTTGCGGATGTTGACCCCGAAGCACTGGGACATAAGGCTTTGGCGGTGAATCTATCTGACCTTGCCGCTTGCGGCGCAACGCCCCGTGCTTTTACGTTGGCGCTATCTCTGCCCGACGTGAATGAGGCGTGGTTGACAGGTTTTTCGCGTGGATTGTTTGCGCTGGCAGATTTGCATGACTGCACGTTGATTGGCGGTGACACCACCAAGGGGCCGCTCAACATTTGTATTACGGTTTTTGGTGAAGTGCCTAGAGGTGCAGCTCTTTTGCGTAGCGGTGCAAAAGTGGGCGACGATATTTATGTGTCGGGCGCAGTTGGTGAGCATGTTGGCCAAGCAAGGTTGGCATTAGAAATCTTGCGCGGCAATGTCGAAGCGACTGCCGAAGAGTTGGCATCTGTGCGCCACCGCCTAGAGCGCCCTACGCCACGAGTCGATCTGGGCGTGGCTTTGCGGGGTGTTGCCACTTCTTGCATTGATGTGAGTGATGGACTTTTAGGTGATCTTGGCCATATCCTCAAAGCCTCGAGCGTGGGCGCTAGCGTGCAGACCGCGTGCATCAAAGGTTCGCTGGAGTTTGCACTGGCAGGAGGCGATGACTACGAACTCCTATTCACCGCCCCGTCCAGTCAACGGGATGCTCTGCAAACCTTATCCAACAAGGCTTGCACAAGGGTCACATGTATCGGGCAAGTAACTGGTGAGCTGGGGCTGCGCGTTTTGGATCCAACAGACAAAGTTATTGACTTAAAGGCACTATCATTTGCGTCTTTCGATCACTTTTCAAATAATGGAAACAATGTATGAAACACATTTCACGACTTGGTACTTTGTTGGCGTTTTTGACTTTGGTATCGCATGCGTTTGCTCAGCCCTATCCAACAAACACGATTTCGTTGGTCGTTCCGTTTGCCGCAGGAAGCGGCACAGATGCTGTCGCTAGGGTGGTAGCGAAAAAACTAGCTGAGCGCCTCAAGCAACCCGTCGTAGTTGACAACAAAGCAGGCGCAAATGGGCAAATTGCGGCTCTGTTTGTGGCGAAGGCTAAGCCTGATGGCTACACCTTGCTAATGACAACCAACACCACGCATTCGGCAAATCCAAGCTTGGTGAGCAACCTCAAATACGATCCGATTAAAGATTTCACACCAATTGCGCGTATCGGCGAGTTACCATTTGCTTTAGTCGTTAATCAAAACGACTCTGCCAAAACTTTGCGCGAGTGGATCGAATCGGCAAAACGAAATCCGGGTAAGTTTTCCTATGCAACTCCGAATAGCACGTCGCTGGTTACTTCGGAAACGATTAAGCGAATTGCAAAATTAGATATTGTCGGCGTCCCCTATAAATCTAGTCCTCAAGCCCTGACCGATTTAGTAGGCGGCACGGTTCAGATGTATGTGGTTGATTTAGGTTCGGGTATGGGCATGATTAAAGCGGGCACAGTACGAGTACTCGGCGTCACGACTAAAGAGCCGCTTCCTTCGTTCCCTAACATCCCACCGATTGCCAAAGAAGTACCAGGATTTGATTTAACTTCTTGGAATGGCGTATTTGGTCCCGCAGGGACTCCAAAAGCAATTGTTGATCGACTCAGTACCGACATACAGGCCGTGCTGCAAGACAAAGAAGTACAAGATAGTTTAAACAAGCTAGGCTTTGAAATATGGCCCAGCAAATCCCCCGAAGATTTTTCCAAATATGTGTCCGATCAACTCGCCCACTGGAGCTCTTTGATTCGACAAGCGGGCATTCGCCCCGAGTAAACATGACTCCTAATTATTTAATCCGAGCTAAAGATGTAGCGGCCTATCAGCCCGCAAACCATCACCACACCAGCAATCAGCGACTGATTGGGCCAGAAACCGTTGGCGCAACACAAATGGAGGTGCTATTGGGCACCTTGCAAAAGGGCGGCGGCGCGTTGCCACATTCGCACCCTGGTATCGAGCAGGCATGCTACTTGCTCGAGGGCACGGCATGTGTTTCGGTAGGCGAACAAACTTTTGATATGGGTGCTGGGGACACCTGTTTTTTCCCAGCCGATGTGCCGCATGTTTTTACCGTGACTAGCGATACTCCCGTTAAGCTGTTGGTGATCTATAGCCCGCCCTATCTAGAGTCCCCTGACAGAGTCATTCGCAACTTGGCCTAGCGGTGGGCAACAAAGCCATGCATTTCGCGCAGTCGTCCGAGCAAGAACAAATAGAGCAAGCCATTCGGCGCCTCTGCCAGCCTTTCAATGCTGATTACTGGCTGCGTAAAGACAAAGAGGGTAGCTTTCCACACGACTTCCACCTGGCGTTGGCTAACTCAGGTTGGTTAGGCATTGCTATGCCCCAAGAATACGGCGGGGCTGGATTAGGAATTAGCGAAGCCGCACTGATGATGCATACCATTTCTGCTACGGGTGCAGGTTTGTCAGGGGCTTCTGCCGTTCACATGAACATCTTTGGGCTCCAGCCGGTCGTGGTTTTTGGCTCCGATGAACAAAAAAAACGCTGGCTTCCACCACTAATAGAAGGGCGAGACAAAGCGTGTTTTGGCGTGACGGAGCCAGACACGGGCTTGAACACACTCAAGCTTAAAACTCGAGCGGTACGCCAAGGCAATCATTACGTTGTGCATGGTCAAAAAATCTGGATTAGCACAGCGCAAGTGGCCAACAAAATGTTGCTCTTGGCTCGCACAACTCCGATTGAAAACAGTAGTGGAACCGAAGGCTTAAGTTTGTTTTACACAGATTTGGATCGCTCTGCCGTAGAGGTGCGAGAAATTGAAAAACTCGGGCGTCATTGCGTGGACTCGAATCAAGTGTTTATTGACGGCCTGCGCATACCTGTAGAGGATCTTATAGGTGAAGAAGGTAAAGGATTTAGTTACATCTTGCATGGGCTTAACCCCGAGCGCATCTTGATCGCTAGTGAAGCGGTGGGCCTCGGGCGTGCTGCATTGCAGCGAGCCGTGGGCTATGCACAAGAGCGCGAGGTTTTTGATCGACCCATTGGTCAAAACCAAGGAATTCAGCATCCATTGGCGAAATCTTGGATGGAGCTAGAGGCGGCGCATCTCATGGTTCAAAAGGCAGCTTGGCTGTATGACCAAAACTTGCCCTGTGCGGCCGAAGCCAATAGCGCCAAGTTTCTTGCGGCGGAAGCCTGTTATCACGCTTGCGAAAATGCCATTTTGACGCATGGTGGCATGGGCTACGCTAAAGAGTATCACGTTGAACGTTATTTGCGTGAGTCATGGATTCCAAGACTAGCACCCGTTAGCCCGCAACTCATTCTGTGTTACATCGCCGAGAAGGTGTTAGGGCTTGCTAAATCGTATTAACGTCTCACATGTATCGGCCAAGTAACCAGCGAGCTGGGGTTGCGGGTGTTTGACTGTGCTGGTAAATCCATTGACCTAAGCGCTCAAACATTTGCATCGTTCGATCACTTCGCCTCATCATGACTGGAATTGAACTAAAGCGCACTTTGTCCTCCAGTCACGTAACGTTCTTCTTGTGTCGGCCCACCAAAACTCCAGCTATCGGCGCGAACTTCATCGATGACGCTGTAGCTGGCGGTGTCTAGCTTTCCTAAGATGCCTTCCATGCCAGAAAAGACGGCAGCCAAATAGGCTTTCATTTCGTCTTTGGTGTTCGTGCCAGCTGTGACCTTGATGTCTAGGCTAAAGGTTTGTCTACTTCCTAGCGGTGTAGGGGTGCCACCAATAAACCATTGCTCAGGCTGGACATACTCCACTTGGATGGCGGTGACCTCGCGGCGCTTCTTGAGAATGTTGTGTGTTAAATCCGTGAGCAGCGTTGCCACTTTTTGTGTGGTTACTGGGTCTGGCTTGCTATTGAGCTTGACATTGAGGATAGGCATTTTGAATCTCCTTTGCAGTTGTTGATGTCTGAACTGTAGGTTTCGGGCGCTCTTTCGGAAATAGCATTGCACGCAAATAGCTTTTGCAAAAATTGCAAAGCAAATTGTGCATAATTTGTTTCATGCAAAAAGAAGTTCTTGCCCATCCAGCGCATCAATTGAGCTTTGAAGACTTGCACGTGTTCGCACGCATTGCTAGGCTCGGGTCGTTGTCTGCCGTGGCTCGCGAGAGGGATGTGCCTGTGAGCCAAATCACACGCGCTTTGCAGCGTATCGAGTCGGCGTATAGCGTGCTCATGGTGCATCGCAGCACGCACGCCTTGTCGCTCACGCCCGAGGGGCAATCGTTCCTCTCGCACTGCGAGCGTATGGAGGAGGCGCATCATTTGATCGAGACCGACCTTGGCCTGCACAGCGCAGAGATTCGCGGTGTAGTGCGTATCAGTGCCAGCGCCGTGTTTGCCAACCACGTTTTGATTGCGGGGTTGGCATCGCTGCGCGAGCGGCATCCCAAGCTGGTGATTGATTTGCGCGTAGAAGATCGCCTAGTCGATATGGCGCGTGACGGTATCGACATTGCTATCCGCACGGCTATGCCGACTAGCGAGCTCTTGGTGCAGCGCCGCTTGGGTGAATTCAAGCGGGCGCTCTACGCCAGCCCCGAGTATCTTGCCAAGCATGGCACGCCCAAGACCGTGGCGGATTTAGCCAATCATCAAGTCGTTGCGATTAGCCGCGCTGATAACCGCACCCAGTGGCGATTTAAAGTGAAGGGGGTTGCCTCCAGTCTTGTACCCGAAGGCGATGTGCGCACCGATAACTCGCAAACGCATTTGGATATGACGCTTGCTGGGCTTGGTATTTCGCGTATGGCAGAAATTGTGGTGAAGCCTTTAGTCAAACAGGGGTTGCTTATTCCTGTGCTGCCAAAATTCATTGATGAAACACCCACGCCCATCAATGCTGTGATGTTGTCCGAGCGGCATCGCCTGCCCAAAGTACGCGCTTGCATCGAGCATTGGGTGGAATGGATCGCGGCGCTAAACTTGCAGCCATGAACCAAGCTCAGTACATTCCACCCTTGCATCCAGACGCACGATTTTTGTTTTCCCATCCCGCGCACTTCATCGCACTGGGTGCTGGCTCTGGCTTAAGTCGGCTTGCACCTGGCACCGTCGGCACACTGTGGGCTTGGGCGGCGTTTGGCGTGCTCCAAAGCTGGCTCACCTCCAGCCAAATTGGTTGGGTGATTGCTGCAACTGCCCTCGTCTCCATCTGGGCGGGCATGCGCACGGCACAGCATCTGCAGGTGATGGATCCTGGCTCTATCGTGATTGATGAGATCGTCGCGTTTTGGTTGATTCTTTGGCTCGTCACGCCCGCCACGTTTTGGGGTCAACTAGGGGCATTTGTGCTGTTCCGCTATTTCGATGCAGCCAAGCCAGGTCCCGTGGGCTGGGCAGATCGAACATTTAAGGGATTCGGCTGGAAGGGCGGCTTTGGGATTCTGTTTGACGATTTGGTGGCGGCGTTTTGCGTGCTGCTGACTTTTGCGATGGTTCGGTTTTGAGGTTGGAGATGAATAACGTAAAACTTGTGTCTCAACTCGCCACCAAGCTCCAATCGCGTGGCTTGTTACTCACCACCGCTGAGAGTTGCACAGGCGGCATGATTGCGGCGGCTTGCACCGACCTGGCATGCTTGTAGCGCGAGAACAGGCCGAGCGCGGTCTCCTCCACGGCGATCACGCGCACCGTGCCGCCCTCCTCGAAGCCCTCGCTCGACATGTGGCCGGCGAGCGCCTCGTCGAGCGCGGCGATGATGCCGTCCTCGAAGCCGCCGGCC
>JANXRP010000154.1 GCA_025352965.1 Comamonadaceae bacterium | reverse complement strand
TCCACCGAGGCACGGTGGTGCGTGTGTCCGAGATCGCTTCCGTGCACCGAGACGAAAACTTTAAAGTCAGCTTGAAGCTACGCCATCGGCCTGACACCCTTGCAGTGAGCCGCTTGTATGGGCATTTGTTTAAGGCGATGTAACGCCTTAAACAAATTTTTCACGCAACCAATCGGGCAGTGTTGCAGCTTTTTTTGCAATCGAATCAATCCAAATCGTGGTTGAGCCGCCTGCTGCATAAATCACATCAGGCTCATTTTCAAGCTCTAACGTAATCCACGTCTCAAACGTCGTTCGAGCCACATCGCTCACATAAAGCTTGGCGACGATATTGCTGGGATAGCTGAGCTGCTTATAAAAATTACACACCGCATTGGCAATCACGAAGCCTTCACCCAGAGGGTCTGGACGAGCACCAATGCCGTGCAGCCAATCAATCCGAACGGTTTCAAAATAGCGAAAGTACATCGCGTTGTTTAAATGCCCCATTGCATCCATATCGCCCCAGCGCATAGGAAAAGTGGATTGATGGACGAGTTTTTTGTTATCTGGAATTAAATAGCGCATAAGCACATCATAAAATCAATTTTTACTTGAACGCTTACAGGAATCCCCAGCATGACCCCGCAAGAAATTCTGACTCAATTTGGCCCACGCGAAAGCATGGAATATGACGTGGTGATCGTGGGCGCAGGGCCTGGTGGTCTATCGACAGCCATCAAGCTCAAACAGCTTGCAGCAGCCAGTGGCAAAGAAGTCTCAGTTTGCGTGCTAGAGAAGGGCTCTGAGCCAGGAGCCCATATCCTAAGCGGCGCGGTGATGGATCCACGTTCTATGAATGAGCTCTTCCCGAATTGGAAAGAACTGGGTGCACCGCTCAATCAACCCGTCACGGGCGACGAGATTTTTGTTTTGACGAAAACGAGGGGCTTCAAAACACCTAACTTTCTTGTGCCAAACAATATGCACAACGACGGCAACTATGTCGTTAGTCTTGCCAATGTCGTGCGCTGGTTGGCCACGCAGGCCGAAGCGCTAGGGGTAGAAATCTTCCCTGGCTTTGCGGCGGCTGAGGTGCTCTACAACGAAGACGGCTCAGTCAAAGGTATTGCCACTGGCAACATGGGCGTGGGCAAAGAGGGCGAACCGACCGATGAATTCCAAATTGGCATGGAGCTGCACGCCAAATACACGGTATTTGCCGAGGGCGCACGTGGACACTTGGGCAAGCAATTGATCGAGAAGTTCAATCTGATGGAAGGCAAAGACCCCGCCAGCTTTGCGCTAGGTATTAAAGAGCTGTGGGAAGTGCCGTCCGAGAACGCCAAACCCGGCTTAGTGGTGCATAGCGCGGGTTGGCCAATGGATATGCAAACCTTTGGCGGTGGCTTTTTGTATCACCTAGAAGGCAATAAAGTCACGCTCGGATTTGTCACGGGTCTCGATTACAGCAATCCTTACTTGAGCCCGTTTGAAGAGATGCAGCGCTGGAAAACGCATCCGACCATTGCGAAGCATTTAAAAGGCGCTAAGCGCATCAGCTACGGCGCACGTGCCATCAACAATGGCGGCCTTGGTAGCCTGCCAAAGCTCGTATTTAAAGGCGGCGCACTGATTGGCTGCGATGCGGGCATGATGAATGCAGCTCGTATCAAGGGTAGCCACGCCGCTATGAAGAGCGGCATGTTACTCGCCGAAGCTGCTTTTGATGCGGTCACTGCAGGACGCCAGCACGACGAGCTAACGGCCTTCCCCGAAGCTTTTGCCAAGAGCTGGCTGCATGACGAGCTGAAGTCCGCGTCGAATTTTAAAATTTGGTTTAAATCGGGTTTTATTGTGGGCTCAGTGATGACCTTTGTTGAGCATTGGTTATTACCCAAATTAGGCATCAAAACACCGCCATGGACGCTGCGCCGCAACAAGGCCGATCATCAAAGCCTGAAACCTGCTGCAAGCTGCGAGCCGATTAGTTATCCCAAGCCCGATAACGTGCTCACGTTTGATCGCTTATCCAGCGTGTTTGTCAGCAACACCAACCACGCTGAAAATCAGCCCGCGCATCTCACGCTTAAAAACGTAAGCGTTCCCGTTGGCATCAACCTTGCGGAATATGCAGGACCCGAGAGTCGCTACTGCCCCGCTGGTGTGTATGAATTTGTGAAGAATGAGGACAACTCGGATCGGCTGCAAATCAATGCGCAAAACTGCGTGCACTGCAAAACTTGCGATATCAAAGATCCAACGCAAAACATCGTCTGGGTGACGCCCGAAGGCGGCGGTGGACCTAACTACGCCAGTATGTAATGAGGGGCTAGAGGCATGGCGCAAGACCCCTTGCATGGACTGACTTTAGAAGTCATCGTGACTCGGCTCGCCGAGCACTACGGCTGGGAGGAGCTAGGCGCTCGCATCCCTGTACGTTGCTTCAATCTTGACCCTAGCGTCGCCTCTAGCCTTAAATTTTTACGCAAGACCCCATGGGCCAGAGCAAAGGTGGAAGGACTCTACCTACAAACAGCTCAGTCTTAGCCTAATTGGCAAGCTTCGTCAAAGCTATAGCGTGGCAAGCGTCCCATCACTTTGGATGCGTCACCGTGACCCAAGCAGCAGATAAAGTTTGTCTTCACGGGTGTGCCCGCCCAAAATGCCTCGTCTACCTTGGCAGGCACAAAACCTGACATGGGACCACAGTCCAAGCCTTGCAACTTAGCCGCCACCATCAGGTACGCGCCTTGCAGCGTGCTGTTTCTGAACGCCGTGCCTTGAATCAAGCCTTCATTACCTTCAAAAATAGCGCGGGCATTGGGATTAAACGCAAAATTTTTATCTAACTCTTTGTAGAACTCTGGGTTCATACCAATGATGGCAACGACTGGCGCAGCATTAATTTTGGCTTGGTTGCCAGGCGATGCGCAAGCTGCAAGCTTAGCCTTGGCCTCAGCAGTCCTCAAAAACTGAAACCGTGCAGGCTGACAGTTCATGCTGGTTGCACCCATCTTGGCGATGTCATAAATGGCTTTGATTTGCGCGTCGGTCACGGGCGTATCTAGCCAGCCGTTTTGCGTACGAGCATTGATGAAGAGAGTGTCGATAGCTTGTTGCATGTGTTGTCCTTAAAAATAAAAAATGATTCTAGTGCTCGTCAGCAATGGTGCTCGACAAAATACCAATGCCATCAATCTCAATCTCGCATACATCGCCAGGTGCCATCCATACGGGTGGTTTGCGGGCGTAGCCCACGCCAGCAGGTGTGCCCGTGATGATGACATCGCCAGGTGAGAGCGTCATGCATTCGGTGATGATGCACAGCGCCTCCACGACATCCCATAAAAAGAGTCCCGTGTTCGAGTCTTGCATGATCTTGCCGTTCAAGCGCGATTGAATTCGAAGGCCTGCTGCGCCCGCGGGTAGCTCATCGGGCGTGACTAGCCAAGGACCAAATGCACCTGTTTTGTCGAAATTTTTACCAATCGTCCATTGGCCTGTTTTGCGCTGATAGTCGCGGATGGAGCCATCGTTAAAACAGGTATAGCCCGCTACACAATCGAGCGCATTTTCTTTGGTGAGGTGCTTGGCATGCTTGCCAATGACAACCGCCAACTCCGCTTCGTAATCCAAATTTGGCGAGGCTTTGGGGCGAACGATAGGCTGTCCATGTCCAATCAGGGAGCTTGGGCCACGCATAAAAAAGCTGGGGTACTCGGGGCGCGAGTGCCCGCCTTCGGCGGCGTGATCGGCGTAGTTGAGTCCCATGCAAATCAGCTGCCCTGGATGTGGAATCAAGGGCAGATATTTAAAGCCATGACCATGAAGCCCCGTGAGTAAATTGCAAGCCGAAGTCGGAACGTGCTCCGCTGCCGCGGCTGCCGCTTGCAGACCACCCTCCATTTTTAAGAGCGCGGTCATATCCATCGGCAGGCTCGGATCCACCAAGGACAAATCCACGTATTCGTTAGAGTCACCACCACGCAAGACACCAATTTTGGCAACGCCATCTTCCTCAAAACTAATCAATCGCATGACACATCCTTCGGTTAAAAAATTATTCGGCTTTCGCACCCGTGGATTTCACCACAGATGCCCACTTATCGACTTCTGTCCGTAAAAATTTACCAAATTCTGCAGACGTGTTGCGCTCAGACTCCATGCCCAGAGCCACAAATTTCACCCGTGTATCGGCTAACTCCATCGCTTTGTTAATCTCAGCATTGATACGATCAACCAAGGCTTGCGGTGTGCCCGCAGGCAAGAAAAACCCAACCCATGTGTAGTCGTCAAAGTCGCTAAAACCAAACTCAGTCACAGACGGCACATCGGGCAATAAGCTAGAGCGCTTGGCGCTTGTGACGGCAATGGCACGGATGCGCCCCGCCTTGATTTGCGGCACCGCTGGTGGCATAGAAGTAGACGACATCGGTGTATGCCCCGCTACCACCGCATTGATGGCTGCGGCGGGTTGATACGGCACATGCGTAATGTCCACTTTGGCCGCAACTTTAAGGCGCTCCACCGACAAGTGCGTTGTGGTGCCAATACCCGAAGACGCGTAACTCAGCTTCTCGCGCTTAGCCAACTCAATCAGCTCTTTCAAATCTTTGGCAGGCGTCGCAGGATTCACCGTGATGATGTTCGGTGTGCGTGGCCCCAGCGCCAAGGGTGCAAAATCTTTGAGCGCGTCGTAACCCGCATTGGCATAGAGTGACGGGTTGACGGCATATGCCACGCTGTGGACAAGGATGGTGTAACCGTCCGCTGGCGCGCGTTTCACAATGCCCGTGGCAATGTTGCCGCCTGCGCCAGCTTTGTTATCAACGACGAACGTGCCGCCCGTCGTCTCGCCTAATTTTTGCGCCACGATGCGCGCCACATTATCGGTAAATGCGCCTGCGGCAAAGCCCACCACAACCGTGACGGGCTTGGTTTTGGGCCAATCAGTCGCGGCCGTTTGTGCAATGGCACTCGTACAAGCCAAGCTAGATAAGGCTTGCAGAGCAATGGTGATGAATTGTCGGCGTAACAGTTGCATTTTTATCTCCTAAAAATCAGTGTGCTTCGTCCCAATTCTTGCCTACTCCCATCTCGGCAAGTAGTGGCACTTTCAACTGCGCGACACCTGCCATGATGCGCGGGATTTCTGCTTTAAGCCATTCGATCTCGCTGGTCGGCACTTCAAACACCAATTCATCATGCACTTGCATGATGAGTTTGCTAGCGCGGCGTTCACTATCCAGCACACGCTGCACCTCACACATCGCCAGCTTAATCAGGTCAGCTGCCGTGCCTTGCATGGGGGCATTGATGGCCGCCCGTTCTGCGCCTGCGCGGCGCGGGCCGTTGGGCGAATTGATCTCGGGTAGATAGAGCCTACGTCCCATCACGGTCTCGACATAGCCTTGCGCTTTAGCTTGTGCCCTCGTGTCGTCCATATAACGCTTGACACCTGGATAGCGCTGGAAATACCGATCAATGTACGCTGCAGCCGCTTTTGTCTCGATGCCCAAATTACGCGCTAAGCCAAAGCTGCTCATGCCGTAAATCAGCCCAAAGTTAATCACCTTGGCGTAGCGTCGTTGCTCGCTGCTGACATCATCCACCGCCACGCCAAACACCTCAGCTGCCGTGGCTTTGTGGACATCGAGTCCACCATGAAACGCTGCCAGCAAGCTCTCGTCGCCACTCAAATGCGCCATGATGCGCAACTCGATTTGCGAATAATCGGCACTGGCTATTTGGTTGCCACTCGCGGCAATAAACGCCTCGCGCACCATGCGCCCCTCGGTCGTTCGTACAGGAATGTTTTGCAAATTGGGATCGGTGCTCGACAAGCGCCCTGTCACAGCAATCGCTTGGCCGTAATGCGTATGAACCCGTCCCGTGCGGGGGTTAGCGAGCTGCGCCAGCTTGTCGGTGTACGTGCCTTTGAGCTTTGAGAGACCACGAAATTCCAGCAGCTTGGCAGGCAGCGGATAGTCGAGCGCCAGCTTTTCCAAAACTTCCTCGTCGGTGCTGGGCGCGCCTGTTGCGGTTTTTTTGACAATAGGTAAGCCCAGCTTCTCAAAAAAGATGTCGCCAATCTGCTTGGGCGATGCAAGATTGAACGGTTGACCTGCCAACGCGTGTGCCTCAGCCTCCAGCGTCACAATGCGTCCACCTAGGTTTTTGCTTTGCTCTTTAAGCGCCTCGCCATCGATCAGCACACCGTTGCGCTCCATACGAAATAAGGCTTCCGACGATGCAATTTCTAACTCATAGACCGCACGAAGCTTCTCCTCAGCTTGTAGGCGTGGCCACAGCACATGGTGCACGGCAAGTGTCATCTCTGCGTCTTCACAGGCGTAGTTGGACACGCGCTCCACATCCACTTGGTCGATCGTAATTTGCTTCGCGCCCTTGCCGCAAAGCTCCTCAAAACTAAACCCGAGCCGTCCCAAGTGCCGCTGGGCAAGGCTTTCCAGCCCATGCCCTTTGTGAACCTCAAGAACATAGCTTTGCAGCATGGTGTCATGCACGTAGCCACGGACTTCAATTCCAGCCGTTGCCAGCACGTGACGGTCATATTTGATGTGCTGCCCTACCTTGGGCTTGCTTGCATCCTCTAACCATGATTTAAGCGTCGCCAATACAGCATCCATTGGTAACTGCGTTGGCGCGTCGGGGTAGTTGTGCATCAGCGGGATATAAGCAGCATGGATGCTTTCACCTTCTTGCACCGCAAAACTAATGCCAACTAATCGCGCCAGCATGTCGTGAATGGAATCTGTCTCCGTGTCCAAAGCCACAATGGATGCGGCTTGCAGGCGATTGACCCAATCGTCTAACTGTGCCATCGTCAAAATAGTTTCGTAATTTTTCGCCATATCAGCGCCCGCCGTAGGTGAGACTTCGGGCGCATGGTCGGCAAACAAATCATCCAACGCTGCGCTTGGTTGAAATGCAGGTTTGGCGCTTGCTTTGAGCAGAGATTTAAAGCCATATTTTTCGTAAAAAC
>JANXRP010000139.1 GCA_025352965.1 Comamonadaceae bacterium | reverse complement strand
CAGCTATGGCAACTGGAGGTGAGGTTTTTGTACTGGATATGGGTAAGCCTGTCAAAATCTATGACTTGGCAAAGCGCATGATTGAATTATCGGGTTTGACTGTTCGTGATGCAGATCATCCAAATGGCGATATTGAAATTGCGATCACTGGCCTTCGCCCTGGAGAAAAACTATATGAAGAATTACTCATTGGAGATAATCCGCTACCAAGCCAGCATGCCAAAATCATGCGAGCAAATGAAGCTTATTTAAATATAGAAGAACTTAAAAAGTATCTTCTTCAAATGCAGATAGATTTAAAGAATAATGAAGCAAAAAAAATCAAAGCAATGCTTGCTCAATTAGTTTCAGGTTATAGTGCCCAATCACCCGATGTGGATTGGATCAGTAATCAAATTTAGTCATTGCCATTCAAGGAGTTTTTATTATGCAAACTTTCGAACAAATTCAACAACAAATCGTTGATCTACAAAAACAAGCCGATGCCATGCGCAAGCAAGCCGTTATGGCCGCGATTAAAGAAGTGAAGCGCCTTGTTAATTTGTATAACTTGGGAATGGCTGATATCGGACTGGCTATTGGCTCAGCTAGCAAAAAAATAGCCAAGGTAGCAAGTGCAACAAAAAATAAATCTTCAAAGCCTGTAAAAGCTGCCAAAAAATCTAGTGACAAACGCGCAGCAGTGGCACCCAAGTACCGTGACAGCGAGACGGGTCAAACTTGGACAGGTCGTGGCAAGGTGCCTACTTGGCTTGCGACCAAAATAGCTGCTGGTGCAAGTAAAGAATCATTCAAAATTTAATTTCAAAAGCTGGTTATCTTGTCACTGCAGCATTTACTCCGCCCCGAACATGTATTACTTGGACTAGAGGTGACCAGTAAAAAACGACTCTTTGAAGAGATCGGATTTTTATTTGAGCAGTCTGCCAGCGTCACCAGAGCTCATATAACTGACAGTTTATTTGCTAGAGAACGTCTTGGTTCAACCGGTCTTGGCTATGGTGTCGCCATACCACATGGTCGCATTAAAGGTCTGAAAGACCCTCAACTAGCTGCTGTGCAGCTCAAAGAGGCTATTGGCTTTGATGCGTCTGATGGAGCGCCTGTCAATTTGATTTTTGCATTATTGGTGCCAGAAAATGCCACACAAAAACACCTCGATTTGCTTGCCGAAATTGCTGAGCTGCTAGGCGATGAATCCAAGCGCACAGCACTTAAAACTGCAACCGACGTCACCACATTCATGGCCATTGTCCATGCTGACACTCCGCTATGAAGCCCAGCTTTATTAGCGCGGACGAGCTATTTCAGTTTCATAGAAAAGCGTTGAAATGGGAGTGGGTCGCGGGTCAACAGGCAAAAGAGAGACATTTTGATGAAGTGGCTGTGCGTGCAGCCCGTTCCGCTGCTGATTTGGTGGGTTATCTTAATTACATACATCCTTATCGTGTACAAATTTTAGGGGAGCGAGAAGCCGCCTACGTTGGCAGTGCGACCGATAAAGACGCGGAACGCCGCCTTGCGCGTATTGTTGATTTAGAACCGCCAGCACTTGTTCTGTGCGATGGAATTGCCCCTAGCGACAGCTTGCTTAAGCTATGTAACGATGCGCAAATCCCTTTATTTACTTGTGCTGATTCTGCCGCTTACGTCATTGACGTACTACGCGCTTATTTATCACGTCATTTTGCTGACCGAGACACCGTTCACGGCGTGTTTATGGATATTTTGGGGCTTGGCGTGCTCATCACTGGCGAGTCCGGCCTTGGCAAGAGTGAGCTGGGCTTAGAGCTCATTTCACGTGGTCACGGGCTAGTCGCCGACGATGCTGTTGATCTTTTCCGAATTAACCAAACTATTATCGAAGGGCGCTGCCCAGAGTTACTACAAAACATGCTCGAGGTGCGTGGTATTGGCCTACTCGACATTCGTGCCATCTTTGGCGAAACAGCGGTCCGTAGGCGGCTACGGCTGCGTTTGATTGTGCATCTGGTACGTCGTGAAACCATGGAGCGCGATTATGATCGCATGCCCGAAGAGCCGCTAAACAGCGACGTCTTGGGAATTCCCATCCGCAAGGTCGTTCTTCAAGTGGTTGCTGGCCGCAATATCGCTGTTTTGGTCGAAGCCGCCGTACGCAATACAATTTTGCAAATGCGCGGCATTAACACTTATGACGAATTTTCTAAGCGGCAGCGCGCCTTGATGGACAGTTCTTCTTAGTGCAATGCGCATACAGACTAAGCGCATGGTCAGCTAACTCAAACCCTTTCGTTTTGGCAATGGCATGCTGCTTGGCTTCTATATCAGCGTCAAAAAACTCTTCGACCTTTCCGCAGTCTAAACAGACGAGGTGGTCATGGTGCTGTGCATCTGCTAGCTCGTAAACGGCACGCCCTGCACCACCAGAACCCACACCACTCGCATCATTGCTAGCAAAGTGGTTGCGACTCAATATACCCGCTTGCTCAAACTGTGCGAGAACACGGTAAACCGTTGCCAGACCAATATCTTGGCTATCAATCATCAAATGACGATAAACATCTTCCGCACTCAAGTGTCGCTGGTGACTCGCACTTTGAGTCTGAAACAGCTCCAAAACTTTAAGGCGCGGTGTTGTCGTCTTCAGGCCAATGTTCTTTAGGTTTTGCATAGAATGTATTTCTTACTTTTTGTCTTTCACAAACCTGTGATTCTGCTTCATTCTATGCATCCATTTCCTGCTACTTTTGTTTTTGGTCGTGCAGTGGTAATACTTGCCTGCATTGCAGGCGTAGCCGCATGCAGCTATCGCCCCACTATTAGCGTACCGAACGCTATCAAGCCCTATAAATCAGAAGTCGTACAAGGCAACTTCGTCTCCAGCGAACAAGTCGCTGCACTTCGGGCAGGCATGCCGCGCGCCCAAGTACGCAACATTTTGGGGACACCATTGCTAAACGACGTTTTCCACGCCAATCGCTGGGACTATGTTTTCACCATCGAACGCGACGGCATTGTCTCAAAAGCGCTACGCCTCACTGTGCACTTCAATGGCGAACAGCTAGTACGCTGGGAAGGGGACAGCATGCCAAGCGAAACTGAATTCGTGCAAACCCTCACCTCGGGTCGAAAAATTGGCAAGATACCTCCGCTTGCCGCCAGCGACAAAGAACTCGCTGATTTTGCGAACCGAGAAAACTCAAATGTCAAAACCTCAGTGACAAGCAATGAGCCAGCTGCTGCAGGCAATAAAACATACCCTCCTTTAGAACCTAATTAATTGCGCTATGACAATACAAAAACTCAACATCACCGAGAAGTTAAAAGTTGCTGTCGCAGGCAGCTCTGGCCGCATGGGCAAGATGCTGATTGATGCTATCAATGCGTCTAGCGATTGCGAGCTTGCAGGGCAACTCGACATCGGTATCGACATCCATGCCGAACTGCAAGATGCTGACTATCTGATCGACTTCACACGCCCCGAAGGCACGATGGCACATATCAAAGTGTGCCAAGAATTGAACGTCAAAATGGTGATTGGTACAACAGGCTTTAATGACGCTGAAAAAGCTGAAATTAACGCCGCCAGCAAAAACATCGCCATCATGTTGGCCCCCAACATGAGCGTTGGTGTCAACGTCACGCTCAAGCTGTTAGAGATGGCAGCCAAAGCCATGAGCACGGGCTACGACATTGAAATTATTGAGACCCATCACCGCCATAAGGTCGATGCGCCATCGGGCACGGCTCTCAAAATGGGTGAAGTCATCGCGGACGCCTTAGGCCGTGATCTTAAAGGTCACGCCGTATTTGCAAGACAAGGCATCACGGGCGCTCGCGATCCACAAGCGATTGGTTTTTCTGCCATTCGCGGCGGCGACATCGTGGGCGATCACACCGTCATGTTTGCCGGCACGGGCGAGCGCATTGAAATTACCCACAAGTCCTCTAATCGCGAAGGCTATGCATTAGGCGCCCTACGTGCGGTTCGCTACTTGGCAACACAAAAAACGGGCGTGTTTGACATGTTTGATGTGCTTGGATTGAAGTGAAGCTCTACGTCGGCAATAAAAACTATTCGTCGTGGTCGATGCGCCCATGGGTGCTGCTGACGCAAGCTGGTATTCCCTTTGAAGAGGTGAAAGTGTTATTCGACTCGTTTGCCCCCGAGTCCAACTTCAAGCAAACCATGCTCCAAGTCAGTCCACGTGGGCAAGTGCCGGTGTTGGTGGACGGCGATTTGACCGTTACCGACACACTAGCCATTGCCGAGTATTTGGCTGAAATCTTCCCTGGTAAAAATCTCTGGCCAAAAGACAAAGTCGCTCGCGCCAAAGCACGCATGGCCTGCGCTGAAATGCATTCAGGCTTTACGGCATTGCGTGGCCATTGCATGATGAACATTGAAGCCAGTTTGCCGCATATTGGGCAAATCGTGATGCGCGATAAACCTGCTGTGGTTGCTGATGTGGCACGCGTGGAAGCCTTGCTGGGTGGGCTTCTTGGGGCCTATGCGCATACGCATCCAGACGGCATGCTGTTTGGTGCGTTCTCTATCGCAGATAGCTACTTTGCTCCTGTGGTCATGCGTTTTAAAACCTACGTCCTCCCCGCTAACAAGGCTGTTGCTGCGTACATGGATCGCCTCTGCGCCATGCCAGGCGTAGCCGCTTGGATAGCCGAGGCAATGGTGGAAAACGAATTCCGTGATTTTGAAGAGCCGTATCGACTCAGCCCCGTTAACTAAAAATTCAAGATGAAAATCTACCTCGTTGGCGGCGCGATTCGGGATGCTCTGCTCGAACTACCCGTCAAAGACCGAGACTGGGTAGTGGTGGGAGCAAGCCCCCAGGCCATGCTGGATAAGGGCTACCAGCCTATTGGCAAAGACTTTCCTGTGTTTTTAAACCCCAAAACGTTTGAGGAATACGCCCTCGCTCGCACCGAGCGAAAAACCGCCAAGGGCTACCACGGCTTTGCGTTTTATGCGGACGAAGACGTGACGCTAGAGCAAGACCTGAGCCGCCGCGACTTAACTGTGAACGCCATGGCACAAGATGCGGATGGCACGCTCATCGACCCGTATCACGGACAACGTGACATCCAGCAAAAGGTGCTGCGTCACGTCACCCTCGCCTTCCGCGAAGACCCTGTGCGCATTCTCCGGGTCGCGCGTTTCTCAGCAAGATTTCCTGATTTTTCCATTGCACCCGAAACCATGGTTTTGATACGTGGCATGGTCGCCAAGGGCGAAGCCGATAGCTTGGTTGCCGAGCGCGTGTGGCAAGAAATTGCCACAGGTTTGATGGAAGCCAAGCCGTCCCGCATGTTTGAGGTGTTGCAAAGCTCTGGTTTGCTACAAAAGCAATTTCCCAGCTTATTTGATAACACCGCAGCCCTTGCTGCACTTGACTTAGCCGCGTCGCAAAATCAGTCACTTGCTGTGCGTTTTGCCACGCTGCAATTGCCAGCAGATGCGCTCAAAGCACCCAACGATTGCACACAGCTTGCGCAAGTGGTTGCCAAAATTTTAAATAGCTACAAAGCAGATTTGAACGCGAAGCAGATGTATGAATGTTTAGAGCGAGGCGATGCTATTCGGCAACCCGATCGCTTCGCTTTGGCGCTTGATGCGTTTGCATGTCTGCGACCAAACATACCAACAAAGCCGATAGCCGATGCCCTGCAAGCCACACTGGCTGTGGCTTGCGAACCAATTGCCCTGAAAGCTTTGCAAGATGGACTCTCAGGAGCACAAGTTGGCGAACAGATTGCCAAGGCGCGGATAGCTGCTATCGCATCTTTTTAGAGTGCGAATGCACAGCCTCCACCAGCGCCGTCACATGCTCAGGCGGTGTGAATTGGCTAATGCCATGACCGAGGTTGAAGATATGTCCCGTGCCGCGCTTGGCAGCGTCTGCATGCGGCTTGCCAAAACTGTCCAGCACGCGTTTGACTTCCGTTTGAATCGCAGCAGGCGGCGCAAACAAAATGTTCGGATCGATATTGCCTTGCAACGATTTATTCGCTCCAACAATCGCACGTGCTTTGCCAAGATTTATCGTCCAGTCGAGTCCCAGCACGTCGCAGTCTAGGTCTTTCATTTCGTCCAACCACAGCCCACCGCCCTTAGTAAACACTAAACGCGGCACGACATTGCCGTCGGCATCGGTGCGCTTGAGGCCTGCGAGTACCCGCTTGGTGTACGCCAAACTAAACGTCTGGAACGCGCCGTCCGCCAGCACCCCACCCCACGAGTCAAACACCATCACAGCCTGCGCACCTGTGTCAATCTGCGCATTTAAGTACGCCGCCACGCTGTCGGCATTCACCGCCAAAATGCGATGCATCAGGTCGGGACGCGCATACATCAGAGACTTCACATGTCGATAGTCATCCGAGCCTTTGCCTTCAACCATATAGCAAGCCAGCGTCCACGGGCTACCCGAAAAACCAATCAGTGGCACGCCCTTGTTCATCCGCAGCGCGAGCGAGTTGCGAATCGAGCGCACGGCATCGAATACATAGCGCAGTTTTTCCATATCAGGCACAGCCAGCTTAGCAACCGCGGCCTCATCCCGCACATGATGCGCAAAACGCGGACCCTCGCCTTCGGCAAACGTCAGACCAAGCCCCATTGCATCAGGCACCGTAAGAATGTCCGAAAACAAAATCGCAGCATCCAGCGGATAGCGATCCAATGGTTGCATCGTCACTTCAGTAGCAAACGCGGGATTGGTAGCCAAGCCCATAAAGCTACCCGCCGTGGCACGGGTTGCGCGGTACTCGGGTAAATAGCGCCCCGCTTGGCGCATCAGCCAGACGGGGGTGTAGGGCGTGGGTTTGCCTAGGCAGGCATCTAAAAAAGTTGTATTCATTACAAAGTGCCGTAGCTGTGCAAACCACTCAAAAACATATTCACGCCCAAAAAGGCGAAGGTCGTCACGAGCAAACCAACAAGTGCCCACCAAGCCGCAAACGAGCCTCGGAGGCCCTTAACCAACCGCATGTGCAGCCAAGCGGCATAGTTCAGCCACACAATCAGCGCCCAAGTTTCTTTGGGATCCCAGCTCCAATAACCGCCCCAAGCCTCGGCTGCCCAAAAAGCGCCAAGCACCGTAGCAATGGTGAAAAATGCAAAGCCCACAGCAATGGCCTTGTACATCAGGTCGTCCATCACCTCTAGTGTGGGCAAGGTTGCCATCACATACGAGTTAGGAAAGCGCTTTTTGAGCAAATAAGCACACGCCACCATGGCTGACAAAGCAAACGTGCCATAACCAATAAAGTTAGCAGGCACGTGCACCTTCATCCACCAGCTTTTGAGCGCAGGCACTAGCGGTTGAATGTCGGAAGCGTCTTTTGCAAAGGTGTACCACAGCAAAAATCCTACGGCAGCACTGACGATCAGCATCACAAATGCACCCAGCGTTTTCGTTTTATAAATCTCTTCGTAATACAAATAAAACAGCGTCGTCAGCCAGCAAAACAGCACAAACACTTCGTAAAGGTTGGAGACTGGAATATGCCCAATGTCCGCACCAATTAAATAGCTCTCGTACCAGCGCACCATCATGCCCACCAAGGCCGCCATCACCGCCACCCACGCCATCTTGGACGCGATATTGGCAAAGGCCGTGGCTTGCGACTTCACAAGCAGCCCTAGCCAATAAAACAGCGTGCTCAAAAAGAACAGCACGCTCATCCACATAATCGCCGTTTGGCTGGCTAAGAAATACTTCAGCAAAAACGCTGTATTCGCTCTGGGCAGCTGCCCTTGGTAAATCCAAATTGACAAGAGCGAGAGCACGGCAACAGCAACGACAAGCACCCGAACGGGACGCCAAAACCAAGCCATGGCGACAAGCGCAGGCACAGCACAAACCAAGATGCCCACTTCGTAGTAGTCCATGTAGGTGTAGTAGCGCGACAAAGCGAAGATGGCGCCCGCTAAAACCAGCGCCGCAAACAGCCAATCAAATGGGCTGCGTTTGAAATATGTGTTCATACACCCAAGTTTAACGACTCACCCTAGCAATTTAGCCACTTAAACGGCCTGAGCCAATCGCATCCGCTCACGGCTATTCGTCAGGTGCAGTCGAGCAGCCGCTCTGGCAGATTCCGCATCTTGTCGTACAACTGCTTGATAAATCGTCTCGTGCTCTTGATTGACACGACTTAAATAAGCGGGCATTTGCACGCTTATTTTTTTTGCAACTGCCAATCGGGTGCGAGGAATAATACTGGTTCCTAGGTGACTCATCAAATCAACAAAATAACGGTTATGTGCTGCTTGGGCAAGCAATAAATGAAACTGAAAATCAGGTGCGACCGTATTGCCAAGTGACTGATTGAAGGTCGATTTTTTGGGCGTTTTCTCAGTTAAATTTTGCTCAAATTCATCCAATACCGCCCGCATGGCCTTCATCTGCTCTGGCGTACGGCGTAGCGCCGCCAAACCAGCGCATTCAACCTCAATCCCCAAGCGAAACTCCAATGCCGTCTGCACATCACCGTCACTAATCAACGGTACACCGCTCACACGGAATCGGCTATCTGCGGGCGGCTCCAGCACAAAGGTGCCGATGCCGTGGTGCGTTTCAACCAAACCTGCCGCTTGCAGCTTAGAGAGCGCTTCTCGCACCACCGTTCGGCTCACACCAAAAGTTTGCATGATGCTCATTTCGGTTGGCAATTTGTCACCCGTTTTAAGCTGCTTCATCGCCACTTGCTGCGTGAAGTCATCCACCAAGGTCTGGGTCAGGCTACGGGATTTGGTCATGGTTTTTACTAATAAGAAGAAAGCAATTATGTTGTATGATGACTAGAGGATAACCTAAATTATGAAGCCATTTAAAAAACTTTTACTCACGGGCGCGGCAGGCGGTCTGGGCAAAGTATTGCGCCAAAGTTTAGCCGCACATACTGAAATCTTGCGTCTATCCGATGTGTCAAGCATGGGCGCTGCTGCTGCCTCTGAGGAAATCATGACTTGCGATCTGGGCAACAAAGCGCAAACGATGGCGTTGTCTGCAGGCGTGGACGCCATTGTCCATTTAGGAGGCGTTGCGACTGAACACTCTTTTGAACAAATTTTGGATGCCAATATCCGCGGCATCTTCCATCTGTATGAAGGCGCACGGGTTCACGGCGTTAAACGTGTCGTGTTTGCCAGTTCTAACCATGCGATTGGCTTTCACAAGCAAGGCGCTGTGATTGACTCTGATTGCCTACTACGCCCCGATAGCTACTACGGCCTGTCCAAAGCGTATGGCGAAAACATGGCGCAGTTTTATTTCGATCGCTACGGCATCGAGACCGTCTCTATTCGCATTGGCTCGTCTTTCCCTGAACCCGTAGATACGCGCATGTTAGTCACGTGGTTGTCGTTTCGCGACTTGTCAGAGCTCGTGCGCTGTTCACTCACCGCGCCCAATGTCGGTCACACCATTGTGTATGGTGTCTCCGACAACAAAAATGGCTGGTGGGATAACAGCAAGGCGGCGCACTTAGGCTTCAAGCCGCAAGACAACTCGGAGCAATGGCGAGCCAGCCGCGAGGCCATGCCGCAATTGAGTTCTACCGATCCTGCCAAGATGTATCAAGGCGGTGGTTTTACAAAAATGGGGCCATTTAATTAGTTTCGGGTTTATTCTTTTTTGTTGATTTTTCTTTTTATTTTTTAGGAGTTCATCATGTCATTCAAGCTACTTTCCAAAATTGCAATCGCCACATCTTTGGCATTTGGCATCGCCGCGCAAGCGACTGAGTTCCGCTCAGGCGACACGCACCCCGATGGTTATCCAACCGTGGAAGCCGTCAAGTTCATGGGCAAGCGCCTAGAGGAACTGACCAAGGGCAAACACTCGATTAAGGTCTACCCTGCATCCGCTTTAGGACAAGAAAAAGATTTGATCGAACAAACCAAGATCGGCGCACTCGCCATGGCTCGCGTCAACATTGGCCCGATGAACAACATCTGCGCCGAAACGCAAGTGCCGACGCTGCCGTTTTTGTTTCGCTCCAAAGAACATATGCGCCACGTGCTAGACGGTGCGATTGGCGAAGAGATCCTCGCCTCTTGCGCACCACAAGGCTTTATTGGTCTGGCCTACTACGACAGCGGCGCACGTTCGATCTACACGGGCAAAAAGCAAATCAAAACTTTCGCCGATGTGAAGGGTATGAAGATCCGTGTTCAGCAGTCTGACTTGTGGGTCTCACTCCTAGAAGCAATGGGTGCAAACGCAACACCGATGCCGTATGGTGAGGTGTACACCGCACTCAAAACAGGCTTGATCGACGGCGCGGAAAACAACTTCCCTAGCTACGACAGTGCCAAGCATTTCGAAGCGGCCAAATACTACGCCATGACCGAGCACTCCATGGCGCCTGAGGTATTGATGTTCTCCAAACGCACATGGGACACGCTTACACCAGACGATCAAAAAGCGCTACGCCAAGCGGCCAAAGAATCTGTCGTCTACATGCGCAAGCTGTGGGATGAAAAAGAAATCGCTTCGCAAAAAGCCGTAGTTGCTGGCGGCGCAATCATCACGCAAGTTGACAAAGCCCCCTTCCAAGCCGCGATGAAGCCCGTGTACGACAAGTTCATCAAAGACGACAAACTGAAGTCTTTGGTTAAACGCGTACAAGATACGAAGTAACCTAGGGTAGAGCCAACCATGCAAGCCTATTCAAACCTTTGTGCTTTCCTATCGAAGACTTGCATGCGCCTTGGCATCGCAGGGCTCGTCCTTTTGATTGCTGCCGTCACGTGGCAAGTGTTTGGACGCTATGTGCTCAACAACACGCCAACATGGGCGGAGACGTTTGCGCTGCTGCTCGTTCTGTATGTGACCATGTTTGGCGTAGCCGTTGGCGTGCGGGACGCAGGGCACATCGGGCTGGAGAGCTTGCTGGTATTGGCCTCCGAGAAGGTACGTACACGCATGGAGTACGTGATTCACGCACTTGTGTTGGTGTTTGGCGTGATCATGGGGCTTGAATGCGCACTGCTTGCTAGGTCGGTATGGAATTACAACTTGCCCACATTGCCCATCTCAGAAGGCTGGCGCTACGTACCCGCCTGTATTGCGGGCGTATTGATTGTGTTATTTAGTATTGAGCACATTTTGAACATGGCCACAGGTCGTGAGATTGAAAGCAACTAATCATGACCATTCCACTCATCATCCTCTCCGTTTCGTTCTTCGCCCTGCTCTTGCTGGGTGTACCCGTTGCTTTTTCAATTGGCCTGTCGTCATTACTCACCTTGCTCTACGAAGGCTTGCCGCTAGCGGTGGGCTTTCAGCAAATGACTTCGGGCATGAACGTGTTTTCCTTTCTAGCCATTCCTTTCTTCATTTTTGCGGGTGAACTTATGCTCTACGGCGGCATTGCCGACCGCATCGTGGTATTTGCTAAGTCCTTGGTAGGCCACGTGCGCGGGGGCCTTGGGATGAGCAACGTAGTCGCTTGCACACTGTTTGGCGGCGTGAGCGGCTCGCCTGTTGCTGATGTATCTGCCATGGGCGCGGTGATGATTCCGATGATGAAAAAAGAAGGCTACGACGCCGACTACGCCGTGAACGTCACAACCCATGCTGCGTTAGTTGGAGCGTTGATGCCCACCTCGCACAACATGATCATCTACACACTGGCCACAGGCGGTAAGGTGTCCATGGCAGCGCTGATCTTGGCGGGCATCGTGCCCGTCATCATCCTTACGATTTGCAATTTGGCAGCCGCTTATGGTGTTGCGGTCAAACGCGGTTACCCCGCTGGCACATTCCCAGGCTGGAGCATCGTCGCACGCAGTTTTGCTGCGGCGCTACCAGGTCTACTCATCGTCGTCATCATCTTGGTAGGCATTCTGAGCGGTGTTTTCACCGCTACAGAATCCGCCGCCGTTGCCGTGCTTTACGCGCTGGGACTCACCGTGTTTTTGTATAAAAGCCTCACGAAAGAAAAGTTCATGAAAGCCGCCAGCAAAGCCGTCAAAACGACAGGCATTGTGCTGCTACTGATTGGTATCTCGTCTATGTTCGGTTATCTCATCAGTTTGTATGGCGTTGCTGAACTCACTGGTCAAGCCTTGTCCAGTTTGACATCCCAGCCGTGGCTGATCTTTTTGCTCGTGAACGTGATCCTCTTTGTGCTGGGCACATTCCTAGATATGGCGGCAACGATCTTGCTGTGCACACCCATCTTCTTGCCCATCTGCCAAGCCTATGGCATGAGCTCGGTGCAGTTCGGTATGGTGATGCTAATTAACTGTGCGCTGGGTCTGAACACCCCGCCCGTCGGTACCACGCAGTTTGTCGGCTGCGCCATCGGCGGCGTATCAGTTGGTGAAGTGATGAAAACCATTTGGCCGTTTTATGGCGCACTCATCGCCGCGTTATTCCTTGTCACGTACGTACCCGCGTTTTCGTTGTGGTTGCCTAATTTGGTTTTGGCAAAATAAATAAATGAAATTATTTCTACCCTTAGCGCTTGCTGGCCTGCAAGCCATATCCAGTATGGCCTACAGCCAGACTGCCGCCGCACCCTATCCTAATCGTCCCGTCACATTGGTAGTGCCTTTTGCTCCTGGCGGCGGCACAGACATTGGTGCGCGTTTGATTGCAGACAAACTCACACGCAAGTGGGGGCAGTCTGTCATCGTCGATAACAAGGGCGGCGCAGGGGGTGTGGTGGGCGTTGATATCGTGGCAAAAGCCAAAGCCGATGGCTACACGCTCCTCTTTGGCAATGTGGGCACGCAATCCATCAATCCATCGCTCTACAAAAAGCTCCCCTACAACTACGAGACTGCCTTTGCGCCTGTGTCCTTGGTGGCCGAGCTGCCCTTCTTTTTGCTCACCTCTCCCAGCTTTGCGCCTAAATCCGTCAAAGAACTGGTGGCATACGCCAAAGCCAATCCCGATAAAGTAACCTTCGCCAGCTCGGGTAATGGCGGCTCGCCGCATTTATCGGCTGAAGTCTTCTCTGCGATGGCAGGCGTCAAGATGACGCACGTGCCCTACAAAGGCGGTGGCCCAGCCATGAACGACATGATGGCGGGACACGTCAATATTTTGTTTGCCTCTGTGCTCGAATCCGTTGGGCAAGTCAAAAGCGGTAAATTGAATGCGCTGGCTGTCACCACCAAAACGCGCTCTAGCACGCTACCAGATGTTCCGACCATTTCCGAATCGGGTCTTACAGGCTATGAGTCTGGCTCTTGGATTGGCGTGCTCGCACCCGCAGGCACACCGCAAGCCATCATCAACAAAATTGCAGCTGACGTCAAAGAGGTCGTGCAGCAAGCAGACACGCGTGAGGCTTTCAGTAAGCAAGGAGCAAACCCGATTGGCTCTACGCCTGCGCAATTTAAGACACTGATCGACTCAGACCAGAAGCGTTATGCCAAAATCATTCAAGAGAAAAATATTTCAATTGATTGATGACTCGGCACGCTATGACCACCAAAAAACCGTATTCCGACCTCCGCTCCGCTCGCTGGTTCGCTCCTGACAATCTTCGCGGCTTTGGCCACCGCTCACGCGTCATGCAACTGGGCTACGGCCCTGCGGATTGGGTGGGCAAGCCCGTCATTGCGATTTTGAATACGTGGTCGGATTTGAACTCTTGCCACGGGCACTTTAAACAGCGCGTGGAGGACGTGAAGCGCGGCGTGTTGCAGGCAGGCGGTTTTCCACTCGAGTTCCCTGCGCTGTCGCTCGATGAGCCCACCATGAAGCCCACGACCATGCTCTATCGCAACTTACTCGCGATGGAAACCGAAGAGCAAATCCGCTCGCACCCAATTGATGGCGTGGTGCTCATGGGTGGCTGCGACAAGACCACGCCTGGACTCATCATGGGCGCACTCTCTGCTGGCGTACCGTTTATCTATTTGCCTGCGGGTCCGATGTTGCGCGGCAATTGGCGTGGCAAGCCGCTCGGTTCAGGCTCGGATACTTGGAAACTGTGGGACGAGCGCCGCGCGGGCAAGCTCACATCTGAGCAATGGACAGAAGTCGAAGGCGGTATTGCTAGATCCCACGGCCACTGCATGACCATGGGCACCGCCAGCACCATGACGGGCATTGCCGAAGCCTGCGGCTTTACGCTACCCAATGCATCGAGCATTCCTGCCGTGGACGCAGGGCACATCCGTATGTCAGCCGATTGCGGCAGGCGCATCGTGGATATGGTGTGGGACGATCTCACGCCTGCCAAGATGCTGACGCGCCAAAATTTTGAAAACGGCATCACGGTTGCAATGGCGATGGGTTGCTCGACCAACGCCATCATTCATTTGATTGGTATGTCGCGCCGCGCAGGCGTGGGAGCAGATGGTATTTCTTGCGCCGTTGGTCTTGAAGACTTCGACAAAGCCAGTCGCAAAATCCCCGTCATTGCCAACATCAGACCGAGTGGCGATACCTATTTAATGGAAGATTTTTATTACGCAGGTGGACTCGCGGGCATGATGACACGCTTGACGGCGCACTTGCACATGGGCGCGCAAACAGTGAGCGGAATTAGCATTGGTGAGACACTCAAAGACGCCATGGTGCACAACGATGATGTAATTCGTCCGCTCGACAATCCGATTTATGCGGAAGGTGCGCTAGCTGTGCTGCGCGGCAATCTTGCGCCCAC
>JANXRP010000112.1 GCA_025352965.1 Comamonadaceae bacterium | reverse complement strand
GGATTACTTCTGAATATCCCCAATACAGAGATACTTCATTTCAACATACTCTTCCATACCGTGCCGCGAGCCTTCGCGTCCGAGACCCGATTGCTTCACGCCGCCAAATGGCACGTGCTCGGATGCAATGATTCCCACATTGATACCGACCATGCCGTACTCAAGTGCTTCGGCGGTACGGTAAATACGTCCAATGTCGCGCGAATAGAAGTAGCTGGCAAGGCCAAACTCGGTGTTGTTGGCCGCGTCAATCGCTTCTTTGTCGGTATGAAATCTAAACACGGGTGCGAACGGGCCAAATGTTTCCTCTCTAGCGCAGGCCATGCTGGATGTGGCTTCCGAGACGACGGTCGGTTCAAAAAACTGCGTTCCTAGGTGCGTCAGCGCCTTCCCGCCGACCACCACTTTGCCCCCTTTGGCGATGGCATCGGCTAAGTGACGTTTCACTTTATCCACAGCCGCATCTTCAATCAACGGGCCTTGTGACACGCCATCCTCAAAGCCATTACCGACTTTGAGCTTGCCAACCTCTGCGGCAAACTTCGTCACGAACTCATCGTATACCGCGTCTTGCACATAGATGCGATTGGCACAAACGCAGGTCTGGCCTGCGTTGCGGTACTTGCTGGCCATTGCGCCTTCAACCGCGCTGTCAATGTCGGCATCGTCAAAGACGATGAAGGGCGCGTTGCCGCCCAGTTCTAACGATAGTTTTTTAACCGTAGGCGCGGACTGCGCCATCAAGATGCGTCCGACTTCGGTTGAACCTGTAAAGCTGATGTGACGCACGATGTCGCTTGCGCAAAAGACTTTGCCAATCGCAATAGAGTTATTGCTATCTGCGGTCAGCACATTCAAAACGCCCGCAGGAATGCCTGCACGGATAGCGAGTTCTGCCGCCGCCAAGGCAGTGAGCGGTGTGAGTTCTGCAGGCTTAATCACCACGGGGCAGCCCGCCGCCAAGGCTGGCGCGACTTTGCGGGTAATCATGGCGAGCGGAAAGTTCCACGGCGTAATGGCGGCGCACACGCCAATGGGCTGCTTCACCACCAGAATGCGGCGATTGTTGTCGAACTGCGGTAGCGTCTCGCCGTTGACACGCTTGGCTTCTTCTGCGAACCATTCGACAAAGCTGGCGCCGTAGGTAATTTCGCCTTTGGCCTCAGAAAAAGGTTTGCCTTGCTCTGTGGTGAGTATGCGAGCTAGGTCATCTTGATTAGCCATGAGCAAGTTAAACCATTTGAGCAGGATCGCGTGACGCTCCTTGCCCGTCTTGGCTCGCCAAGCAGGCCAAGCCGCGTTGGCAGCGTCAATGGCCGCCTTTGCATCTAACGCACCAAGGTTGGCAACATCCGTAATTTTGTTGCCAGTGGAGGGATCGCAGACGTCAAAGCGTTGAATCTGCGCTGTGCCTTTTGTCCAAACACCGTTAATAAGTGCGTCGGTTTTAAAGAGAGTAGGGTCGTTTAGTTTTGAGATCATTTTCAAATCGTAACGCAAATGGCTTGCACGCCTAAAAATTCGTGCTATGATTCGTGCATGTCTTTAATCTTATATAAGACATAAAACATATCACAGCCACCTAAAGAAGGACATGACCATGACTAAAAACACACAAAGCCGCGAAGAACAAATCGCAGCCATTCAAAAAGATTGGGACACTAATCCGCGTTGGAAGGGTATCAAACGCGGCTATACCGCAGCTGATGTGGTTCGCCTGCGCGGCAGCCAACCACTCGAATACAGCTTGGCACAACGCGGCGCAGACAAGTTGTGGGGTTTGGTCAATAACGAGCCGTATGTTAATTGTTTGGGAGCGCTGACTGGCGGACAAGCGATGCAGCAAGTCAAGGCGGGTGTGAAAGCCATTTATTTGTCGGGTTGGCAAGTGGCCGCAGACAATAACGAATATTCGGCGATGTACCCAGACCAGTCGCTGTATCCAGTGGATTCGGTGCCAAAAGTTGTCGAGCGTATTAACAACACATTTACACGTGCGGATGAAATCCAATGGTCTAAAGGCGTAGGCCCTGGTGACAAAGGTTATCAAGATTACTTTGCGCCTATCGTGGCCGATGCGGAAGCAGGCTTTGGTGGTGTTTTGAATGCGTTTGAGCTGATGAA
Source organism: Comamonadaceae bacterium (assembly GCA_025352965.1). GTDB lineage: Bacteria > Pseudomonadota > Gammaproteobacteria > Burkholderiales > Burkholderiaceae_C > JASGCK01. Next base: position 9,782 of record JANXRP010000112.1, on the reverse strand, counting down.
AGCGTGTATCAAAGCAGGTGCGGGTGGCGTGCACTTTGAAGATCAACTCTCTAGTGCGAAAAAATGCGGACACCTAGGCGGTAAAGTGCTTTTGCCAACCAACGAATCAGTGCAAAAACTGATTGCTGCGCGTTTTGCGGCCGACGTGTGCGGCGTGCCAACACTCGTGATTGCACGTACAGATGCCGAAGCGGCTGATTTGTTGACTAGCGATCATGACCCGATCGACAAGCCATTCTTGACGGGTGAGCGCACGCCAGAAGGCTTCTACAAAACCCGTAAAGGGTTTGATCAAGCTGTGGCGCGTGCTTTGGCCTATGCCGAATATGCTGATTTGGTTTGGGCTGAAACAGGTACACCTGATCTGAAATTTGCGCAAGATTTTGCGGATGCCGTGCATGCGAAGTTCCCAGGCAAGATGCTGGCTTACAACTGCTCGCCATCGTTTAACTGGAAGAAAAACTTAAACGATGCAGATATTGCTAAATTCCAACGCGAACTTGGCAAAATGGGTTACAAGTACCAGTTCATCACCTTGGCAGGCATTCACAATATGTGGTACCACATGTTTGACCTATCGCAAGACTACGTCAAACGCGGTATGACGGCGTATGTGGAAAAAGTGCAAGAGCCAGAATTTGCAGCGCGCGACCGTGGTTACACGTTTGTGAGCCATCAGCAAGAAGTCGGAACAGGCTATTTTGACGAAGTGACCATGGCGATTCAAGGTGGCGCGTCTTCGCTTACAGCGCTGACGGGCTCGACGGAAGAAGAGCAATTCCACTAAAAATAGTGCGATTGTGTGGGTGGCTATTGCGGTAGCTGCCCACTCTCGCATATAATCATGGGCTTGTCGGAGTGTGGCGCAGTCTGGTAGCGCACCTGGTTTGGGACCAGGGGGTCCAAGGTTCGAATCCTTGTACTCCGACCATTTATCTTCCCTCTGTCCGTAGCTCAGTTGGATAGAGCAACAGCCTTCTAAGCTGTGGGTCGGGGGTTCGATCCCCTCCGGGCAGGCCAGTTTTTTTAGGCTAATTGCTTAAATCAAGTCTCGCTCATGTAGCGTAAAAACGCCTGTTTTCGCATCTTCAAAAAAATGTTTGAGCGTGGTTTTTATGGTTTTAAACGCCATTTCATCCCAAGGTAACTCATCTTCAGAAAATAATCGGACCTCAGTGGTCTCGTAGCCTGGGTCGTAAACTTCTGAAAGAAGTTTCGCTCGGTAATGAAGGTGAACTTGCCCCACCGCAGGCACACTTAGCACTGTGAACAGCGCTTGCATTTCAATTTGCGCGCCAGCTTCTTCTTGTGTTTCACGCGCAGCTCCTTCTGAGGCTGTTTCGTCCAACTCCATAAAACCTGCGGGCAATGTCCATTTACCTTTACGTGGCTCAATGTTGCGCAGACACATCAGCACGTGGAGCTTGCCGTTCTTCTCTAGGTACGGAATCGTTCCAACTACGTTTAGCGGATTTTCGTAATGAACGGTGTTGCAGGCCGTACAGATGGCACGCTGTTTGGTGTCGCCATCGTCGGGGAGGCGATACGTGATGGATGCACCGCATGATTTACAAAATTTGATGGAAGGTCGTGTGAACATAAAAAAAGGGACTCGCGAGGAGTCCCAGTTTAATCGCGAGCAAGAATCTATTTATTTCTTCTTCGCTGGCGCGGCAGGTTTATTGAGCGCCACTGTGTGCTTGTCAATCAAAGCACGGGCACCGTCAAGTAGTTTTTTACCGTCAAAACCGCGCTTGTTCATGTCTTCCACCCATTCGATCTCGATTGCACGTGATGCACGGCGGAACTCTTGTGCTTCAGCTGCGCCGACTGTGTAGATCGTATTGCCACGATCGGAGGCAGTTTTTCGTCCCGCTGGATCACCAGCATTTTGGGTTTTTCCAAGCCAACCTGATGTTTCAATACCAGAATTGTTATCAATAATTTTTTTCAAATCGGCTGGCAAGCTGTTGTATTTCGCTTTATTCATCGCCATGACAAATGTTGTGGTGTATAGCGCTCCGCCAGCTGGATCGAATTCAGCATGGAACTTGGTGAGCTCCTGTACTTTGACCGATGGCACAACTTCCCATGGGATGACAGCACCATTGATCGTGCCCTTGGAGAGCGCATCTGGAATGTTTGGCAGCGGCATGCCTACGGGCGTTGCTCCGAGTGCGCCAAGCAGCTTGGTGACTTGACGGGTAGGCGCGCGCATTTTGAGCCCTTTCATGTCTGCAACAGATTTAACCGCCTTGTCCGCAGTGTGAATCACACCAGGGCCATGCACCTGAAGTGCGATCACTTGCACGTCTTTGAATTCATCTGGTGCCATGGTTTGCACATATTCCCAATAGGCGCGCGAAGTGGCTTCGGCATTCGTCATGATGAAGGGCAGTTCAAACACTTCTACGCGAGGGAATCGACCCGCTGTGTTGCCTGGCAGTGTCCAAACCACATCAACAATGCCGTCTCTTGCTTGATCGAACAGCTGCACGGGCGTACCACCCAGTTGCATGGCTGGATAGGCTTCAAACTTAATGCGTCCCCCCGAATCTTTTTCGACTTTCGCCATCCATGCTTTGTGCATGTTGAGCCACACGTTAGAGGAGGGAGCCATAAACGTGTGAAACTTGAGTGTCACAGTGGATTGGGCGTTCGAGACAAGCGCAGCAGTTGCGAGTGCAGCAGCGCCAGTTTTAAGAAGGGTACGGCGTTTCATGATGGGAGCTCCTAATAGTGAATCAAAAGAAAATAAGATACAGCAGGATTTGAACAAAACCCGTGCTTTGGTGTGAGAGTAAAAACCCGACTCGGGTATTTCCGATTCGGGTTTTTATCTAGATTATTTTTAAGTGAGGTATTTCACTAGCCACAAACTAATGCCAGGAAAGAGCAGTAGCAAGATGGTGCGGATGGTGTCGCTAATCAAAAAAGGCATCACGCCTTTGTAGCTTTCAGAGATTGGTACGTCCTTGGCCATACCGTTGACCACGTAAACATTCAAGCCCACGGGCGGTGCCAGCATGCCAAAACCAACGGTCATTAGCACCATGATGCCAAACCAAATGGCGGTGTACTCTTTGCTCATACCAAAGTCCATACCCATAATCATGGGGAAGAAAATGGGGATGGTCAAAAGCAACATCGATAGCTCGTCCATCACAGCACCCAGCACGACGTAGAACAGCAAGATCACGCTCACTACCATGATGGGCGCAAGTCCCCAGCTGCCAACCACGGCAGCCAATTGATTGGGCACTTGCGTGAGTGCCAAAGACGAGTTCATCACGTCCGCGCCAATAAAAATCATAAAGATCATGGCGGAGCTTTCAGCGGTCGAGTAAAAACACTGCTTGAATTTAGCCCAGTTAATTTCGCGCTTGGCAAGCGCGGCAAAAAACGTCGATGCTGCACCAACTGCCGCGCCTTCGGTAGGGGTGAAGAATCCGCCGTAAATACCACCAAATACAAGTAAGAAGATAAACGCGATTGGAACGACACCCATTAACGATTGGATTGTGATTTTTTCTGCTTCTTCCGTCTCAGGCGCTTGGCCTGGTACCACGCGCACATAAATCGCAATCGCAATCATGTAGCCCACCATGGCAATCACGCCAGGAATCATGGCCGCTGCAAACAGTTTGGCGATGTTTTGTTCGGTCAAGATGGCGTAGATGACCAACGGAACAGACGGCGGAATCAAAATGCCCAGCGTGCCGCCAGCAGCCAGTGTGCCCGTTGATAAGCGACCCGAGTAGCCGTGGCGCTTCATTTCAGGCAAGGCCACATTGGTAATGGTGGCTGCGGTTGCAACGGATGAGCCGCAAATTGCACCAAAGGCAGCGCAAGCCAATACAGCCGCCATTGCTAGGCCACCTTTAAAGCGTCCCATGACGGCGGCAGCAAAGCCAAACAATGCCTTGCTAATGCCGCCTTGTGTGGCAAAGTGCCCCATCAAAATAAAAAGCGGGATGACCGATAAGTCATAGCTGGCAAAGCGTGCAAAGGCTTGGGTATTTAAAAACTCGGCTAGTGGATGCCAGCCTGTTTGCATGATGTAGCCAACAGAACCAGCCACAAACATGGCAACCGCAATGGGCGTGCGCAGTGCCATGAGCAGCAGCATCATGCCAAAGATGAGGAGGGCGAGTGAGATTGAGCTCATGCTGCGGCTCCTTCAGAGGCTGTAGTGACTGTTTGTGCAAAAGCAATCACGGCTGTTAAAACAAAAGGTGGCACCATTAAGGCGTAAACAATCCACTCTGGAAATCCCATCATCATGGTTGTGGTGTGAGTGGTCCACGAGCTGATGCCACCAAGCGTGGTTCGCCAAGCTAACACTGCAAAAATAACAGCCATTAAAAATGCACCGAAACGATCAAGCTTTGCGTTAGTTGCATCCGAACACTTTGCTGTGAAAAAGTCCACGATGATGTTGTTTTTGGTGAACTGACACCACGGCATAAAGAGCGCAATCGCTGCGCCTGCTGCCACGCCCACTAACTCAAAATCCCCAGGCGCGGTGCGACCAATGGTTTCGCGTCCGATGATGTTCAGGCAAGTTGAGAGTGTGATGAGCGTGAGTAACACGCCCGCCACAATGGCACAAAACTTAGCAAGTTGTTCCAACGTTTTCATTTAAATAACCTTTATTTTGAGTTCTCCGACCCCTGCCACACTGCCCACCAGTACGTCACCTTTGACCACGGCCGCCACACCTTCAGGCGTTCCTGTGTAAATCAAATCGCCAGGTTGCAACTCCCAAGCGGCAGATACGTGTTCGATTGTTTCCGCCATATTCCAGATCAAATGCATTAAGTTGCTGGTTTGCGTGATTTTTCCGTTGACTGTGAGATTGATATCTGCATTGACCACATCGCCGACCTTGTCGGCAGGCACGATATGCGAAATAGGGGCAGAGTGATCGAAAGCCTTGCCAATGCACCATGGGCGGCCGAGCTTTTTTTGTTCGGCTTGCAAATCGCGGCGTGTCATGTCCAGTCCCACGGCGTAACCATAGATGTGCTTCATAGCGTCCGCTGCTTTGATATTTTTTCCGCCCGTGCCAATACAGGCAACAAGCTCAATTTCGTGGTGAAAATCCTTGGTCATGACAGGGTAGGGCATTTCGCCCGTTTCGCCGTCAGCCACGATAACCAGCGCATCCGCAGGCTTCATAAAAAAGAACGGCGGCTCGCGGCCTGTAAAGCCCATTTCTTGGGCATGAGCGACGTAGTTGCGCCCCACGCAATAAATGCGCGTCACGGGGAAAAGTTTGTCAGTACCTTTGACGGGTACAGCGATGGTTTTGACTGGGTGGGTGTAGTTCATGTGAGTCTTTCTTCTCTGTGAATGCCGAGGGCTTTATGAATAGGTTGGTCGGAAAAGCTAAAAAGTGTAGCGCCTTCTGGGCTTGAGAACTCGACATTGTGCCAAGAAGGAACGACGAAATGGTCACGTTGTGTGAAGTGGAATACATGTTCACTGGTCACGCCTGTGATTCGTACTGTTCCTGAGCCTTCGTACACGCTGTACACGACACCATCGGTTTGGCGGTGCGGCTTGCCGACAAAGCCTTTAGGCAGGCGCTGCATGAAAGTGGCGATTGTGGGCATCGGCGAGCCACCGCTTAATGGGTTGGTGTAAGCTAATTTGAAGCCATCCCATGCATCTACTTTTGCACTGCGCTCTAGCGTATGCAGCGCCTCCATCGTGCGGGCTATCGGATAGCTAAACAGCGGCGAAGTGCGTCCGTAGGGGGATGCATACACGCCGTCGTGCCTGACAGGCGCCATGTTGTAGCCAAATCTGGCGAAGCCTTCGCCCTCAACTTTGGTGACCTTCTGCGATTGACTCGTGTCGTTTTCGGCAAAGCCCGCATCAAAAAATCGGATCGTTGGGATGTCCAGTCCATCCAGCCACACCATCGGCTTGTCGCTCTCATTGCCATGGTCATGCCACGTCCAGCTTGGCGTAATGATGAAATCACCCTCATGCATGGTGGTGCGCTCGCCGTTCACGGCGGTATAAGCGCCTTTGCCCTCCACAATAAAGCGAAGCGCACTTTGCGTGTGGCGATGGCTAGGCGCTATCTCGCCTGGCAAGATGAGCTGCAAGCCAGCGTAGAGCGACTGCGTAATGGCCGATTGGCCGCGCAGGGCAGGGTTCTCTAGTATCAGCACACGGCGGACGGCCTCTTCAGCAGAGATCACCTCGCCAGCCCTTGCTAGATATGGCCTCACGACCTCGTAGCGCCAAAAAGCAGGATCACATGGCGTAAGCGGCGCTTGCGGAACGAGTGCATGCAACACCTCCCACAAAGGCGTGAGGTTGTGCGGTGACATATCCGCGTAGAGTTGTTGGCGTTGCTTTGTCATCATGCAAGCTTAATCCAAATGCGTTGGTCTTTCATTTGAACAGGGTAAGTTCGTATATCGGCTGTGAGTGGCGCACACATGGCTTTGCCTGTGCAAACATCAAACCTGCCTTGGTGTAGCGGGCATTCAATTTCGCGCCCCTCTAAAAAGCCATCGCTCATACGTCCCGCTCCATGTGTACACAGATTATCGGTGGCGTAAATTTCCCCATCGACCTCGTAGAGTGCAATCTCGCGGCCATGGGTCGATACGCTTATGACGCACATTTCTGGCACAGCGCCGAGCGCCGCTACATCCGTCCAAATTTCAGACATTGTTTTTCCTCGTTGCTTATATGGGGTAAATGATGGAGTTGGCAATCATCTCGCTGTCATAGACACACAAACGAGATTGAAATTTGAGTCCACCCGCTGTTCGAACAATCACATCACGATAAAAGCCGACGTTGTAAACCGTGGATTCGCCATCCAACTTGGTGCGCAAGACGGCGTAATTGGCCTCGGAGCAAATACGCTCGCCATCAGTGGTTTTCTCTACCGATGCGATGCGCGGCGCACCCACAATGTGCCGCTGATAGTAGGGGTCGTGATACAGCGTTTCCTTCACGCCATATACGCGGTCTTCAATCATGGCTCTGCTCTCCAGTGCTAGTAAACACAGCGGCAGCCCTTGTTCAAAATTCTCGCGTGGTTGCAGTCGATACGTGCCCGTCTCCATAAAAAATTCAGGCCACTGCTCCCATCGATCCGAATCACATGCCATAGCGTAGTCGTTGTAGAGGTTGACCAGCTCAAAATAAGTATTGAAGTCCATCATGCTGCTCTCCCATCGGCTTCTATGGAAATACCCATGACCTTGCGCCAGTAGGCATACATGCCGCGAATTAAGGTTTCTGTCACCATGTGATCGGTGTCACCAATTTCGTGCCCGCCCATTTCCACCACCGTGCGGTGCATCCGCTTTTGTTCAAAGCCTTCCTGCGACCACTCAATCACTTCGCCATCGTCCGCAGACACATAGCCTGCGGGACCAAAGAGATTGGCTTGAATCAAACGGCGCTCTTGCATCTCGGGCGTGTCGTCCTCAAAACCAAAATGTGTCCACACAAAATCGAATGAGCCGTGGCCACTGGGTTGAATATGCCGCATCGACACGCTGTTGACTTGTTGCTGAACAATAAGACTTGGGAAGATGGTGGTCATCACGGCAGTGGGGCCGTTCCACCAAGCTTCAGGCACGATGTCCAATTGCCTTGAGTCTTTCAAAGTCATGTGGTCTTTGAAGCTGTCGACACCGCTGACCACCTCCGCGTTATGACCGCCTTGGCCTCGCGTTGAGATCATGGCTGCGTGACGAAAATGCGCATCCATTTTGAGTTCAGACTTGTTGTCTGCACGCCAAAGCCCAAACGTAGAGAACCATGTGTGGAGTAAGCCTGGGTGATACGGGTCTTTGATATTTTCTTGCATCAGTTTCCAGTTGCCAGGAATGCGTTGTCGCCTGTAACCTAAAATTTTGAGCTTCCGATCGCTGCTAAATACGCGGTCAAAATAATGCAGGATGGTCTCGCCTAAAAACGATTCCAAAGATTCAATCTCGTGATTGAACGAGGCGAACACAACACCACCGCGCACAGCGACCTTTAATTTTGTGAGGCCGTGATCTTCAGGTTTAAAGTCCCTAGGCATGCCGCCATTGACTTTGCCATCTTGCTTGACTCCGCGCCGAAACGGCACGCCTTGCAAATCGCCTTTGAGGCTGTAATTCCATTGGTGGTAGGGACATAAAAAATCCGTGCGGTTGCCACTACGCTCACGGCAAAACCTGAGGCCACGATGGGCGCAGACGTTTTCAACGACGTTGATACTGTCATCGGCAGCGCGCACCATGATGACCGAGCGCTCACCAATGGCTGAGCGTCTAAAGTCACCCGCATTTGGGATTTCGGCCTCTAGTCCGACGTAGCACCAGTGGTTTGAATAAAAAAATTTGTCCAGCTCTTGCTGGTGTAAATCGTCTCGCGTGTATGCCCAAAAAGGCACACGGCTTACGCCTTCACTAGAACCGTCTTGTGGCCAAGTGGGTGTTTTTTGAAAATGAATCGGCTCTTCTTTCATGGTTCGACCTCCGTAAATAGGATTTTGAAGACCTTAGCTTTATAAGTAAATACGTGAAATTGAATAGATAGAATCACTGTTGTGAATAAAGGGTACGTCATGAATTTAAGACAAATCGATCTCAATCTCTTGCTCATCTTCAACCAGATGTTGCTTGACCGTCGTGTTTCAACAGCGGCAGAAAAATTGGAGCTCACGCAGCCTGCCGTGAGTAACGCGCTGAGGCGTTTACGGGGTTTATTGAAAGATGAGTTGTTCGTCCGAACGGCGAAGGGAATGGAGCCAACCCCTTATGCCATGCATCTGGCTGCACCTGTTGGGCAGGCGCTGGAGGCTCTAAAAATGGCATTTGCTGAGCGCGATGCGTTTGACCCACAGACAAGCACGCGAACATTCACTTTGGCAATGACAGACATTGGTGAAATTTACTTTATGCCGCCTCTGCTAGAGGCGCTTGCGCGGCTTGCCCCGCATATCAAAATCAATACCCTTAGAAACACCGCTGGTAATCTCAAAGAAGACATGGAGGCTGGAAGTGTTGATCTTGCACTGGGACTACTTCCGCATCTTAAAACGGGGTTTTATCAAAGGCGTCTTTTTAAGCACCACTACGTCTGTTTGTTCCGCAAAAAGCATCCTATGGCGAAAAATCCCATATCGCTAGAGAGTTTTTCTACGTTAGAGCATGTCGGCGTGGTCGCGGCTGGCACGGGTCATGGCGAGATTGATGCGCTGATGGAGCGCCGAGGCGTTAAACGGCAGATTCGGTTGGTTGTACCGCATTTTGTAGCCGTCGGGCACATTCTCCAAAGCACAGATTTGATTGCAACCGTTCCAGAGCGTTTTGCTGCTCGTTGTGAGAAGCCTTTTGATTTAATGATTTCGCCGCTTCCAGTTAAGTTACCAGAGATTGCCATTAATTTGTTCTGGCACATCAAATACAACCGCGAGCCTGCAAACGTTTGGTTGCGGCAGTTGATCGTGTCGTTGTTTTCAGATGTGTAGTTGCAAAAACGTCTTCCTAAACTTTTCCACTTTTGGCCCCACCACAAACGCGCAATAACCTTGGTTGGGGTTGTTTGCAAAATAGTTTTGGTGGTAATCCTCAGCTTTGGAGTAATTGTCCACAAACTGCACTTCGGTCGTGATGTGGCTAAACGTTTGATTCGAGCGCCATCACGCTAGATCAAATCTTGCAAATCTTCTTTGTCGTGCATGACCCCAGCACACTGAACCGCCAGGGCAATGACTCGGGAACCCAATACCGTAGCGGCATCTATGTGAC